>JABJOY010000054.1 GCA_018664075.1 Porticoccaceae bacterium
GATGAGGTGCTTAAAAACGCCTTTGTACTGCAGCCTCTGGCTGAAGTTGCTGGTGATCATATTCATCCGGTGACTGGCAAGACGTACAGTCAGCACTGGCAGAACTATGACAGAGACAAGCAGAAACTCTGGCCTGTGGCTTTTGCCTGGCGCGGCATCAATCTGCCGCCGTCTGCCTAAAGGCTGTTGGAGCTGCCCCCATCTACGGCGATAGTCTGGCCTGTCATATAGGTCGCATCTACCGCTAAAAAGAATGCCGTCTTGGCAATATCGGACTCTGTACCCAGTCTGCCCATAGGCACCTTGCTCAGCACAGAGCTCTGTTTATCCACATCATCCTGTTCATGCTCTGGCCACAAAATGGCTCCGGGAGCAACACTGTTGACGCGAACATGGGGGCCGAGATCTTTGGCCATTGATTTGGTCATGGCAATATTGCCGGCTTTGGCAATGGTGTATATGGGGTGATCGCTAAGCGCCTGACGGGCATGCATATCCGAGATATTAACAATGGCCCCCTGGGCTTTAATTAGCATTGGCGCTAGCTTTTTGGATAGAAAGAACGGCCCTTTAAGGTTGCTGTTAATCAGATCATTCCACTGCTGGTCGTCACAGTTTTCCAATGGGGTAGGGTAAAAGCTTGAGGCATTGTTGATCAGCACATCGAGGCGACCCAAGCTGTTGATTAAATCGACGATTTTATCCAGCGCGGACATATCATTGAGATCGGTTTGCACCAGCAGGCAGCTATCAGGGCGCTGGGCATTAAGCTGTTCGCATAGCCTGTCGGCAGCGGCAGCGGAATTATTGTAATGAATAACCACTGTGTAACCAGCCTCGTGAAACAGCTGGGCAGTGACTGCACCTATACGTCGCGCGGCGCCGGTTATCAGTACCACTTGCCGATCTTTTTGATTCATAGTTATGCCTGGGATGTCGGGTAATTTTGTTTAAATTCAGTGAGTGCTGCAGTCTGTCGCAGGCTAAGTTGCTGGCCAATCTCCGCGCCGCTGATCTCTGAGTTAATAAGGTCTGAGATATCGGTATTGATGACCACCTGTCGTGCCTGGCGCAAATAATCTGAGGAGGGGTAGTCGCGATCCTCAAAACCTGTGCGCCCCCTTGCATCTGCTTCGCAGCAGAGCAAAAAGTCTTCAAATCGCTCTGCGGATTTTAATGCCCCAAGACCTTTAAGCAGTTTTAATATGGTTTCTGGCCGCAGCTCCTGTGCTTTGTGGCACAGCAGGTGAAATTCGGTTACCACCATGGCCAGCTGGCGATGCTCATTGGGTATCTTAAGGCGATCACAGACATCTTTAACCAGCGGTAGGCCCCGAGCTTCGTGGCCTTTGTGGCTGGGCAGTACATCATCAGGGGTAATGCCTTTGCCCAGATCATGAACCAGTACAGAAAACCGCACCTTGGCACAGTCGGAGAGTCTGGCGGCCTGTTGCAATGACATCAATGTGTGTATTCCGGTGTCGACCTCTGGGTGGTAGTCGGCGCGCTGGGGAACACCAAACAGCTTTTCCACTTCTGGAAATAGTTCGGCTAGGGCGCCACAGTCACGCAGCACCTGAATATAGATATCCGGCGAACGCTCACAGAGGGCGCGCTCGGTTTCTTTCCACAGGCGCTCCGCCACCAGATGGGCAAGTTCACCGGAGCGAACCAGATTTTGCATCAGGCCCATGGTCTCTGGCGCTATGGTAAAGCCCAAATGATGGTAGCGGGCGGCAAAGCGCGCCACACGTAACACTCGCAGTGGATCTTCGGTAAAGGCGTCGGATACATGGCGCAGCAGCTTGTTGTTGAGGTCTTGCTGGCCACCATAGGGGTCAATAATCTGGCCGTTGTCATCTTCTGCCATGGCATTAATGGTGAGATCCCGGCGAATCAGGTCATCTTCGAGGCTGATATCTGGTGCGGTATGAAAGCTGAACCCTTGATAGCCGCGGCCGGATTTTCGCTCGGTGCGGGCCAGGGCGTATTCTTCGCCGGTTTTGGGGTTAATAAAGACAGGAAAGTCTTGTCCCACAGGCTGATAGCCCATGTCGATCATCTCTTGTGGTGAGCCACCCACAACCACCCAGTCATTTTCATCACTGGGGTAGTCGAGCAATTTATCGCGAACAGCGCCGCCAACTAAGTAGATTTTCATTATTGATTCCAATGGTTTTACGCATTGTAGGACGGGCTGGATGCCAGCTCAATCTAAACTGTAGTCAGGTTGCCGACCTTAGAGGTGTTCAGCGTTATGGGCCAGTGATGAGAGCCGTTTTAGATTGATGATTTCGATTTCTTTGCGCTCGCAATAAATCAGATCAAAGCTCTGAAAGCGGCTGAATACCCGACTGACAGTCTCGACGGTGAGACCGAGATAGTTGCCGATATCTGCTCTGGACATGGGCAGGCGAAATTTAGTGGCGCTAAGATGCTGGCTTTTGAGGCGTTTTGACAGGCTGATTAACAGGCTGGCCACTCGCTCTTCGGCGGAATTCTTGCTCAGCAATGTAATCAGGGCTTGATCTGTGCTGATTTCTTTCGACATCAGGCGCATAAAATGCTGCTGCAGCATAGGCATGGTGGCACTGAGACGCTCAAATTGGGCGAAGGGGATCTCGCAGAGTGCCGAGGTTTCAAGGGTAACTGCATGATTTGAATGGTTGCCGTTGGCAATGCCATCCCAGCCAAATATCTCTCCGGGTAAATAAAAGCCTGTTACCTGCTCAGTACCATCATCGGTAATACAGTAGGACTTCACTGCACCGCTGCGAATGGCGTACACCGAGGTGAACCTGTCTCCAGCATAAAATACTGACTGGTTTTTCTGCATGGGTTTGCCCCGCTTAATTGCATTGTCCAGCAGGTCCAGATCACTTGTGCGCAGCGCCAGCGGCAGGCACAGAGCACTCATCCGACAGCTGTGGCAGTTGCTGGGTTTGATCATAAGTTGCGGTGATCGCATGGGATTCCCTTCCTTGGCTGATTGAGTTTCGGATTCTGCCCACAGCGGCACAGACGCCAGTTTGAACTCTAGGATGTGGCCTTAATCTAAAAACTATAGGCAGAGTATAGACACAGAATTGACCTATATCATCTGATATTGTGTAACCGGTAGGGCTGATCCTCGACCCGACTAGAATTAATACGGAAATAACAATACATGGCTGGGAGCAGCTGTTAGGAGCAACTATGGAAAATATTCTTGTAGTACTGGATGGATCTGACGCCGATGAGCAGGCAGTAGCTCAGGCAGTCAAGATAATCGACCGAACTGAGGGCAGGCTGCATTTTTTAATGACTGTCTATGATCAGATTGAAGAGATGCACAAATATGTAGGTTTCGATAATTATAAGGATATCAAGCAGTCCCTTCTCGATAGAGCTGAAACCAAGCTCAGATTACTGACCGATCAATTTAATGTAAAT
Organism: Porticoccaceae bacterium; assembly: GCA_018664075.1. Lineage (GTDB taxonomy): Bacteria > Pseudomonadota > Gammaproteobacteria > Pseudomonadales > Porticoccaceae > HTCC2207. The sequence goes on from JABJOY010000054.1 coordinate 3,433, forward strand.
TTTAGTTCCAGCATGACCTGGGGCAAACGCTGGTACCTACCAGTGGTAGACAAGGCTCGCAAGATGGAAGCCGACTTGATTATCAAGGTGGTGGGGGACAGGCACTCACGGCTGGTGGACTTTTTACAGACACCTGAAGACTGGCACCTGCTGCGTGATGCCAGTTGCCCTCTGTGGTTGATCAGCGACCAGAATGCGGATATTCAAGAGGTTATTGCTGCGGTTAGCACTCTGGATGAAAGCCCCGAGCATCGTGCGTTGGATGAGAGAGTGACTGGTCAGGCGCAAAGACTTGCTGGTGCGCTATCTAAGCCGCTGTGGGTAGTGTCTGTACTTCCCGACTTTAATGCCATGGCAGTACCTATGGCCTATGTGCCACCTGTTCCAGGGCAGTCTGTACTCTGGCATGAAACCGCTGCCGAGGCCAAGGCGCGCAGCCAGCAGAAGCTCGAGCTTATGCTAGATAGACTCAGAGTTCAGCCCGACAGAATTGAGATGCTAACAGGTCGGGTGGACAGGGCGCTGGCGGAGACTGTTGATACTCATGGCTTGCTAGTGATTGGCAGCGCCGCCAATCGCGGTCTGGCGGGTAAGTTTATCGGCAACTCTTCGGAGAAGGTGCTGCGCTATTTGAAGGCCGATATGCTAGTGGTGCATTAGACGCCCTAGTCTTTTTTAGCACCCCACAGCTGCATTAGTCTCTTGTCGCGACCGCAGCTCCAGCGATAGTAGTTGTACCTTGTGGGGTTCTTTTTGTAGTAATCCTGATGATAGTCCTCAGCCAGGTAGAATGTGCTGGCCTCGGTTATTTTGGTCTTTATGGGTCCCTTTAATGTGCCGCTGGCATTGAGCTGATCCAGGGACTGTTGAGCCACCTGTTGCTGCTTCCTGTTGAGAAAAAATAGTTCACTGCGGTACTGGGGGCCGCGATCACAGAACTGGCCGTCACCATCCAGAGGATCAATATTGACCCAAAAATGCGCCAACAGCTCCTGGAAGCTGACGGTTTGGTTGTCAAAGGTTATCTTGACAGCTTCAGTATGACCCGACTTGCCAGATGAAACCTGCTTGTAGCTGGGGTTGGCAATATGACCGCCAATATAGCCAGAGACCACCGCTATTACCCCGTCGAGTTTTTCAAAGTCGCTCTCTATGCACCAAAAACAGCCACCGGCAAAAATAGCCTCTTGCTGCTCAGCAATGCTGGTCTGACTGAAGCTGAAAAGCACCATTAGTGTGGCCAGAGCCCTGGCGGGAAGTGTAAAAACCGGGATATTCAAATGCTTTCTCCAATAGCCTGACTGCTTTATTGTGACGGTGAAAACTACGTTTGGGTAATCTAACTGGTTTGACTGATGACCAGACAATAGATTCCCCGGCTATTTTATTTTCTTGACGATTGATTATTTTGCACTTATTTTCCGCTTTGTACCGTATTTATCTGTAACTGGAAGTTGTTAGGTTGTGAACCTGAGGTTGAGTGATGGGCGATGATCTTGATGAACTAAATGTTGACGGGGATATAGGTGAGTCAGCGGTGACTGAGGAGCCTAGTCTGACCGACAAGCAGCAGGCACA
>JABJOY010000055.1 GCA_018664075.1 Porticoccaceae bacterium
CCCCGGCTTTAAGTGAATAACATTTGAGGATATAGATAATGGATGCATCACTTTGGATTGCCAAGACTGGATTAACCGCGCAGCAAACACGCATGCAGGTTATTTCCAACAATCTGGCCAACGTCAACACCACAGGTTTTAAGAAAGACCGTGCGGTTTTTGAAGATCTGTTGTACCAGAATATTGTCCCCGCTGGTGGACAGGCTGATGCGCAGACAGAGACCCCCACAGGTCTGATGCTGGGTACAGGTACCAGAGTGCTGGCGACGGAAAAAATGCATGCCCAGGGTAATATTATTACCACTGAGAATGCGCTGGATGTGGCTGTGACCGGTGAGGGCTTTCTGTCTGTGCAGCAGGCCGATGGCTCTATTGCCTATACCAGAGATGGTTCTCTAAAACTGTCATCGGAAGGTCAGTTAGTGACTGCCGGTGGAGAGCCAATTATCCCGGCGATCAATATCCCCCAGAATACCGCCAGCATTACCATTGGACGTGATGGCACAGTCACTGCCGAGCTTGCCAATAGCGGTGGCGCTGTTCAGGTAGGTCAGCTGCAGCTGTCGAGATTTGTTAATAACGCAGGTCTGCAGCCCATAGGTCGCAATCTGATGTTGCCGAGCAATGCCAGTGGCGATGCCATTATCAGCATCCCTGGTGAAAACGGTGCTGGCATGTTGATGCAGGGTTCTCTTGAGGCCTCCAATGTCAATGTGGTGGAAGAGATGGTCAATATGATCGAAACCCAGCGCGCCTATGAGGTGAACTCTAAGGCCATTTCCGCGGCTGACGGCATGTTGCGCTTCTTGAACAATAATCTGTAGGACAAGCTGATGAACCTGATTCGTTTAGTAAAGATTGTTTTCCTGAGTAGTGTTTTAAGTGCCTGTGCGGCCCAGCCAGTGATGATGCCAACGGCAGAGTTTTCGCCGGTGCAGCCGATTCCGGCAAAAGCGCCAGTGCAGCCAACCGGTTCCATTTTTGCCAATGGGCGGGATCTGTTTGGTGATTTGCGCAGTTATCAGGCGGCCGATATTCAAGTGGGCGATCTAATTACGGTACTGCTCAATGAAACCACTCAGGCGTCGCGCACCTCTGGTCTTAGCACCAGCCGTGAAACTGAAAATGATGTTATTGGTGCCAACCAGATAAATTCCATTGTCGATAATTTGGGCGTTGGTACTACCTTTATGACCAATGCAAAGACTGATGGCTCAGCTATTACCAGTGAGGGTACGGGAACTGCTGGACAGATGGCTTCATTGACTGGGTCCATTTCCGCTATGGTCGTAGAAGTACTGGCAAACGGCAATTTAATCATTGTTGGTGAGAAACAGCTGGCGCTGACAGAAGGTACAGAATTTATTCAGGTTAAGGGCATTATCCGCCCGGCGGATATTCAGCCAGACAATACTATTTTATCTCAGCGAATTGCCCATGCGCAGATTTCGTACCGCGGTACAGGTCAGTTAGCGAGAGCATCCAACACATCCTGGGGCACTGGTTTGCTCTACAAATTCTGGCCGTTTTAAGCGGTTTCAGGGGATAGGAACATGATTAAAATTAAAGCATTTATTGTACTGATTGCACTGCTGGTCTCTGGGGCTACCAGTGCGGACAGAATCAAAGACCTTGCTGATGTCGCCGGCGTGCGCTCAAACAAGCTGATTGGTTTTGGTTTGGTGGTGGGCCTGCAGGGCTCTGGTGATGGCAAAGATTTGCCGATTACAGCCCAGGCATTAAAAACCATGCTTTCAGGTTTGGGAGTCAGTGTTGATGGACCGGTGAGTGATTTTGATCTTGGTGATCAGATGGCCGATCTGGCGGCGCAGAATGCCAAGAAAGAAATGAAAGTCGAAAATGTAGCCGCGGTTATGGTGACCGCAGAGCTGCCACCATTTGCCAAACCAGGTCAGCGTATTGATATCAATGTCTCTGCCATTGGTGTGGCCGAGTCTCTGCGCGGCGGTAGCTTGATTATGACCCAGCTGCGTGGTGTTGATGGACAGACCTATGCCCTGGCTCAGGGAGCCATGACAGTCACTGGTATCAATACAGATGCCGCTGGCAGCAGTATTCAGATCGGTGTGCCCACATCTGGTCGCATTCCTAATGGCGCCACGGTCGAGCGCATGGTCGAAACGCCCTTTGATACTGCCGACCATATAGTACTCAATGTTCGGGACAATGATTTCTCAACTTCAAATGCCATTGCCGAGGCGATTAATCTGGCTTTTGGCGCTGGTGTTGCCCGCGCCCTCGATGGTGTTTCGGTTGCGGTCAGTGCGCCTGCAGACAGCTCCCAGCGCGTCACCTTTATGAGCATGATCGAGAATCTCGATGTCACTCCAGGAGAGCCACCGGCCCGGGTTGTGATTAATTCAAGAACTGGCACGGCGGTGATTAACCGCAGTGTAAAAGTGACGGCGGTTGCCGTCACCCATGGCACTATTTCTGTGAGTATTTCGGCGACCAATGAAGTCAGCCAGCCCGACCCCTTTAGTCAAGGCGTGACCGCAGAGGTACAGAATGCCGACATCATGGTCGTTGAACCCAAAAACCCTATGTTTCTTTTCCAGCCTGGTGTGGATCTGCGAGAGATCGTTGATGCCGTCAATCAGGTTGGAGCCTCACCCTCATCGTTGATCGCGATTCTGGAAGCTTTAAAAAGCTCAGGCAGTCTGCGCGCTGAGCTGGTGGTGATCTAAATGTCAGACCTTAACCTGTCAGCTAAAAGTTATCTTGATTTCGCCGGTCTCGGCGAGCTGCGCTCGCGCGCCAAGACTAATGATCAAAGTGCTGCGCAGGAAGTGGGTCGTCAGTTTGAAGCTATGTTTGTACAGATGGTGTTTAAGTCTGTGCGCGAAGCCAATGTGCCCTTAAAGAGTGATCTGATGGGATCCTCCAGTGTGGACACGTTTGAGCAGATGTACCATCAGGAACTATCTCAGGTTATGGCCCAGAAAGGGGTTTTTGGTCTCGGTGACTGGCTGTCGGAACAGGTACAGAAGCAAACCAATACAACCAAGGCGATGGATGCTTATCAGCAGCTTTATGGGCAGACGTCCAGCCCTGCAATGGCTCTTGACCCTGCCGCCGAGAAGCGCTCTTTTTCCATACAGGATAAGCCAGTCACAGGGATTGAATTATGAGTGATATTTTATCCATTGGTGCTGGTGCCACGCAGCTGTATCGACAGTCGCTGGCCACGGTCAGTAATAATATTGCCAACCTCAATACTGAGGGTTATTCCCGTCAGGTGGCGAGCTCTGCCGAGGGCATGCCGAGCCAGCAGGGTACAGTGTTTATTGGCACGGGCGCGCGCCTTCAGGGTATTAGTCGCGCCTATGACGAGTTTATTGAAAGTGGTCTGCGCAATAGCAGCAGTGACCTTTCGACCCAGGAGCCCCTGATTCAGTACGCCAATCGAATTGTCGATATTATGGGTTCTCAGGCTTCTGGATTATCGACAGCTCTGGATCAGTTTTTTGCTACGGCCAGTGACCTTAGCGCCGACCCGGCATCCACTATTCAGCGCCAGCTTTTTGTCCGCGACGCTGATGCTCTGGCCTCTCGATTCCGCGAGATATCCGGGCATCTGGGCGCTGTGGAGCAGGAAGCTCGTTCGAATATTGAGCTTCAGGTAAGCACGCTTAATTCTTTGTCGGCGCAGCTGGTAGCGGTTAATTCCCAGCTGAGCGGAAAAATCACAATTGATAAACAGCCAGCGGGCCTGCTTGATCAGCGCGATCAGATTCTTCGGGATATGGCTGATATCAGCAAAATCCATGTCACTGAAGCCACCAGTGGTGAAGTGGCGGTGCGTCTGGGCAGCAGCTCCGGCTCTCTGATTGTGGATGGCAAGCAATCTGTAGATCTGGGTGCCAGATTTGATGGCAATGATCCGGGCCGCGTCGATATAGTGGTAGACCCCTACGGTGATACCCGGGCAGCCAGTACTGTGAGCAGCGGTATTTTGGGCGGCTTGATTAATTTCCGTAGTCAGACCCTGGGTCCGGCTATGGATAGTTTTGATTACCTCGCCCAGACATTAGTGGCAGAGGTTAATGAGATTCACAGTGCCGGTCTTGACCTTCGTGGTCAGCGCGGCACCGATCTATTCCAGATTGATTCGGTGTTTGATATCAGCTCTCCCACCGTGAATGCTGATATTGATATCGAGATTGAAGTGGTAGACCCCCAGGCCTTTAAATTCTCACCGTTCCAGATTCGCTGGATGTCTGAGGATAGCGTCTGGCGCATTGAGGATGGCAAAACAGGCGCAGTGACCTTTGCCCAGCCCGATGCCAATGGCTTTACCCATGCGGGTCTACAGCTAAATTCAACCGGCAGGCTCAACGATGGTGATACTTTTTATGTAGAGCCTCGCCAGCGTCCAGCGGCGGGCTTTAGATTGATCCAAACTGATCCCGAGGCGATTGCTGCTGCTGAGCGACTGCGCGTCACGGCCAGTGAAGCCAATATCAGTGAATCCAAAGTCTCTCTCAGCTATGGCCAGGAAACAGCTTTCCAAGGCTTTGAGCAGGGCATAGGTATCCTTAGTCTGGGCAATAACTCAAGTACCGCCGCAGGTATAGAAGTGACTGCCAGCAATCTGGCACCAGCCTTTGTGATTCCCCGCGGCGCTGACAACGTTGCCCTGATGATGGAAGTTCCCCAGGACAGTGGTCTGCGTATGCAGGTTATGACCAGCGAGGGCGTCCATATTATGGGCCACAGCATGGACACAGCGACCCAAGATGCTCTGATGTCCGGGGACAGTGGATTTAACAGCAGTAGCAGTTACAGCAGCACCTATCTAAATGCCACAGGCACAGATGCCTATCAGGATTTAGATATGACCTATGGCTTTTTAGCCAACCGCGTTGAGCGACAGGACTGGATACCCAGTGCTGACGGCAATGGCATGCAAGAGCAGACGACCATTATTAATGCCAGAATCGAGACTGCACCTGTGCGGCTGCAGGAAAATACTTCGGGCATCAGTGTCGATCTTATTGCTGCAGACAGTCTGGTGCTAAACGGTTATTCACTTAGCGCCCTGAGTCTGGCCAGTGGTGACGAGAGCTCGGCAGCGACTATGGCGGCCTGGCTAAATAGTGCCAGTGGTGACACTGGCGTTACTGCAGTAGCAAGCAATATTATTACTGTTGCTGAAGAGGATATTGATCTTCTGCAGCAGGTGAGAATCAACAGTGTATTGATTGGCGGTGGTGCTTTCCCCGCCAGTATTGATGACCTGTCAGCTGCGATTAATACAGAGTCAGCCAGTACTAATGTATCGGCCTATGTCAGCCGTGATGGCGGCCTGATTTTGGCCAATACTGTTGGCCATGAGGGCGAGAGTATTACTCTGGGTAATCCAGATGGTTCATCAGCGACCAATGCTCTGGGTCAGTCCAACCAGACCTATGCCGGTATTCTGGCACTAGAGAGCACGGATAAAGTTCGCTTTACCTTTGGTGCCAATGGCGTACCCGCCGACCTTGCGGTACTGGGCCTGCGCACTGGTATTTATATGGACGGTGCAGCCAATGAAGATCTGGCTGTATTTGTCACTGGAACGGGCAGCGCCAATATTGCGGCCGGTTTTAATAAACCCCAGCTGGCAGATTCCAGCCAGAGCGAATCACCGTTCAGTGTTGATTTTATATCGGCGACGGAATATCGCATTACAGACACAGCCACTAGCACGGTTATGGCAACCAGAGACTATGCTGCTGGTGATGCCATTAACTACCAAAGCCTGACGCTGTCTTTTGATAGCGCACCTAAAACCGGCGATCGTTTTGTTGTCGATGGCAATCAGGGTGGTGTCGGTGACAATGGCAATATGCTGTTAATGGTGGCATTGCAGGACAAGCCCGTTCTTGAAGGTGGGCGCACCATTGGTGATGGCTATATTGATTTGGTGAGTACTGTGGGCAACAAGGCGACCCTAGGCAAAATTTCTCAGGAGGCACTGCAAGTGGTGTATGACCAGGCAGTTGAATCCAGAGATCAGGTATCTGGTGTGAGTCTGGATCAGGAAGCTGCAGATTTGATTCGCTTGCAGCAGGCTTATCAGGCGTCGGCACAGATAATTCAGATGTCATCAAAGATTTTTGATTCCATATTAGGCATTCGTTAAGGCGTTTACTCATGAAGATTTCAACCGGACAGATATTTGATCGAGCTGTGACTCAAATGAGCACCCAGCAGAGCAAAGTTGCAGAAATGCAGGCTCAGCTTGCCTCCGGCAAACAGATTCTGCAGACCAGTGATGACCCGGATAAAGCGGGACTCATCCAGCGCCTGAATACTGCCTACAATCGCCAGGAAACTTATGAGAGTAGCCTGGATAGTATTGAGGATCGCCTTGGTGCAGAGGAATCAGCCTTGACGGCGACAGATAATATTCTCCAGCGCATCCGCGAACTTGCAGTGCGGGCCAGCTCCGACACGCTGTCTGCTCCAGATCGTGAGATTTTGTCCATAGAAGTGTCGACCCTGAAAGAAGGTTTACTGGCTCTGGCCAATACCACAGATGTGCAGGGCAACTATGTGTTTGCCGGCTCTGCTGTGCGCACCGTTCCATTTGCCGCCGATGAGTCGGGCAATATGATATATCAGGGCGATGATAATTACGTGGCTGTCGATGTCTCTGAGCAGCGACGCCTGAATATGAACCGGCCAGGCAATGAGGTATTTGCCAGCCTTGTTCGCCAGGAAAGCGATGGCAGTGCCCAGAGGGTAGGTTTCTTCGCTGTTATTGAAGACTTTAGTACGGCACTAAAAAATAATGACACTGGCAATATCCAGCGCAGTCTTGCTGAGGTCGACAAGCTGTCGGCTACGGTTTCTTTATCTCTGGCTGATGTGGGTAGTCGCTTGAGTGTGGCTGACTCCCAAAGAGATATATTGGCCGACGCCAAGCTCAGGTACAAAGCACTGCTGTCCAATGCTGAAGATCTGGACTATGCCAGCGCGGTGACTCAGCTGTCAGCGGAGCTTTTATCTCTGGAGGCGGCACAGAGCAGTTTTGCCAAAATTTCCCAGTTGAGTCTGTTCAACTATATTCGTTAACCAGGGGTTGATCGATGGCTGATGCCAGTAGTGTTTCTTCACAGGTACTAACCACCTTGGGTGTGGGCTCCGGTTTGGATGTTTTCAAACTGGCCAAGGACTTGACCGATGTGGAAAAAGTGCCCAAGCAAGAGGCAATCCAAAATAGTATTGATGCCACTGAGGCGTCAATCTCGGGTTATGGTTTGGTCAGCTATCAGGTCGGTTTATTACAACAGGCCTTTGAAAATCTCAATGACTCCGATGAACTTGCCACAAGTACGGGAACGTCGTCTGATACCAGTGCAATTAGCCTAACCTCTATCGATGGCTCGGCAGAGACCGGTGCTTACGATATTACTGTCACTAGATTGGCGCAAGAACAGCGAATGATCTCCGATGAGTACGCCAGTACAACGGCGAGCTTAAATGCGAGCTCATTTGATATTTCTATTACGGTAGGCAATGCCTCAACCACGACCACGGCGGTGACAGTGTCGACGCCGACACCGGCCGGAGTTGTCTCCGCAATCAATGCCGCAAACAC
>JABJOY010000056.1 GCA_018664075.1 Porticoccaceae bacterium
ACTAAAACCCTCCGGCACCGAAGGCTATCGCACCGCGGAAGTCACTTTGTGCGGCGTAGATACCGACCATCTGTCATCAAAAACCATGGAATGTAAAACTCAGCCTGGGTTGTATTTTGTCGGTGAGGTGATGGACGTAACCGGACATCTGGGCGGGTACAATTTCCAGTGGGCCTGGGCTTCTGGCTATGCTGCCGGACAGTATGTTTAGCTTTATCTGCGGTTGGCTTTAGCCTTTCTGCGCCGCGCCGCCGCTTTTTCCAGCCGCTCTTTTTCCCGCTCTTCTTTCTCAGCTTTAAGGATTGCCACCTGCTTCATTTCTGCATCAATCATCTCTGGAGTTTCAAAGCCCAGCGGCCCCAAAATACCGGCACGCAGTTCGTTGACAAAGATGGTGGATACCCGCTCTAAATCTACGCGGCCGCCGGAACGCAGACAGCCGCGCTGGGCACCGATAATTTCCAGCAGATCGATTTCTGTCTGTGGCAAATTACTAATATTAAAGCGCTCTTTAAGTCGCTCTGGGTATTTTTCGAGCAGAAATTCAGCCGCAAAAAAAGCGATATCTTCATAGCTGACCGCAGTGTCTTTAATGGCACCAGTGGTAGCCAATCTATAGCTACCCAGTGGGTTTTCAATTTTTGGCCACAGAATACCAGGAGTATCCAACAGCATAATGCCATTGCGCAGGTTGATCTTTTGCTGCCCCTTGGTGATGGCTGGCTCGTCACCAGTTTTGGCAATATGTCGGCCAGCCAGACAGTTGATTAATGATGATTTGCCCACATTGGGAATCCCGGTCACCATAGCCAGTGTGTTTCCGCCCTCGCGCTGAGGGTAGAGCTTATTAATCAGATCAATAATTTTAGCGGCGGGATCATGGTTCTTTAAATCCAGTGCCAGGGTTTTTGTGTTGCTCTGCTGCTCAAAGTAATCCTGCCACTGCTGGGTGATCGCTGGGTCGGCAAGGTCGGTTTTATTAAGCAGTTTGATATAGGGCTTGTCAGTGCACAGGCCCTGAATAAAGGGATTGGAGCTACTGAAGGGAATGCGGGCGTCCAGAACTTCAACAACGATATTAACCTGGGGCAGGGCCTCGATCATTTCGTTGCTGGCCTTGCGCATATGGCCTGGGTACCACTGAATTGACATGGGGTCTCAGTCTCTGGGACAGTTGCTAAGACCCTATTCTAGCATGTTGTCTGCCTGGGATGGTCTACTCCCCAGGTCTGTATTGACGCTGAATTTTTTCAGCTCGCAGCTTGGCATCAAATAACGGGTCATGCAGTACTTCATCTACATAGTCCTGAGCCTGATCCGCATAATGAGGCGAGGTCTCGTCCAATGTAGCGGCACCAAACTGATGAATGCCACGCACCTTCTGTTTTCCTTCAGCGTCCCAAGAGACCATATAGTACAGCCCATCACCAGCCACATTGGTGAGATAGCCATCCTCCTCCATACCAGTGCCATAGATGGCTCTCAATGTGTCTGGGCCGCCGCCTACAGGCAGATTAAGGTCGCCGCGTATATGGCGACTCACATCGCCCCACAGTGGGTCAAGGCGGCCAACCTTGTCTAGCAGCAGGTCGGTACAACGGGTCAGTTGTTCGCCAATATCTGGCTCTGGCTTGCCTTTTTGTTCTGCTAGCCACTCGGAGCCAATGACACAGGTACTCAGGGCGGCACCGCGGTTTTCAATATTGGTGTTGCGGTCCCAGCGAGCAATAATCTGCTGGGCATCGCGATATTTTTGTTCTCCGCTACTAAGGTCGAGTTCCAGTGCCTGATTTAAAAAGGCCATGGACCTAGACTTAGCACTAAAGCTTTTATCGTGCTTGATATCAAAAAACGCCTGCTCGGATATGGTCTCCAGTTCATCAAAGAGCTCCAGTCCGCGATCGGCGCGGTTGGTCATACGGGTAGGAAAGCCGTCTTCGATGCGATAGTTCTCTTTCACCGGATTACTGCCCTCTGAGGTGATATGAAAGGGGCTTTGGTTGGCGCTATGAATGTAGCCAGACTCAGGGTTAATCACCTGAGGCAGCTGGTCAAAGGGCATATAGCTGTCCCAGATCAGGCTGCTGTCATCACCTGGCAAATAATGGGCCCAGTTATAGCCACTGACACGGTTGGGGGTGAGGCTGTTATGCACAAACAGAGTATTGCCTTCGCGGTCGGCATAGACCAGGTTAAAACTGGCAAAGGCATGCATGCGCATGGCGTTGCGCCAGTCTTCAAAATTCTGTGCCTTGTTCATGGCCAGCCACTGTTCTACTTGGCGCATCTCGCCCATACCTGCATAGCGAACTGCATAGGTGCCATGGTCGGTGCGCAACACCGGGCCATGCACTGACCGCAGTGCTTCCTCGGTCACCGACCAGGGCAAAAAGCCCATCAGTTTGACGTCGATAGTAATCTCTCGAGATTCTAAGGTTTTCCACTCACCATCCAGTCTATAGCGATTGGGGTTATTGGGGTCTATCTCCAGTACATAGATATCTACCAGATCGGGCTTATTGACCGTGGCACCCCAGCCGAGATTTTCGGTAAAGCCCACGCCAATGGTTACGCTGCTGGGAAACAGCCCACCCATAATATTCAGGCCCTCATTGCTCTGCACATGGGCCTCATACCAGGCCACTGGGCCGGTGGTAGGCTGATGAGAATTAATGGCCAGCATGGTAGAGCCATCGGTACTTTTATGGGGTGATACAGTCATGGCATTAGAGCCGACGGGCAGGCCACCAATGGTGACACCATGGCTGCGACCATCGGTTTCAGATTCAGCTTTGGCGACGCCTTCTCCACCTCTGCTGATAAGGTATTTGCGCTGCTGGTCAAAGAGCTCGACTACAGGTGCGTCAAAGCCATAAAACAACAGATGCCGCAGCATATAGCCGGCGACAATATCTTTGCCATCAATGGGAAATAGACTCTGGTTGGTTTCTTCTGGATGCAATGCGGCATAGTAATTAATGCCATCGGCAAAAGCTTCTATATAGGCCCTAGTCTCTGGCTTAAGTTGAGTCTCATAGCCCGCGTCCAGGTCATCCCAAATACCCAGCCAGTGAATCAAAAAATCAATAGTAGCGGCATCTCTGCCATTAATGGCTGCATTGGTGCCGCGGTAAAAGGGAATACTGTCATGGATAATTTGCCAGTTATCTTCCGCCTGGGCATAG
>JABJOY010000057.1 GCA_018664075.1 Porticoccaceae bacterium
ACCATTTGTCGGCTTTTATTTTGCGCCCGTAGCTCAGTTGGATAGAGCAACGCCCTTCTAAGCCGTGGGTCGCAGGTTCGAATCCTGCCGGGCGCGCCACTTTATCAAGTCGGTTACGTCAGCGGCAGTCAGGTCTTAATGGTGGACGTAGCTCAGTTGGTAGAGCCCCGGATTGTGATTCCGGTGGTCGCGGGTTCAATCCCCGTCGTCCACCCCATTTTCTCTCTGTTTAAACCCCTTATTTACCGCTTATCTTGTCGATCATGGCTGCGATTGAATCTCGGGCATAGGGCTGCTTAATCGACCATATTTGCTCCGCAGTCTCCATATCCAATATCTCTTGATGACTGTTTGTGCCCCCGGCTTGGCGCAAGGTCTGCTTGGTGCGCAGCAACAGCTCTTTCGGCAGATCGCGGATATTCCCGGTAAAGGCAAATGCCTCTTCCAGCAGCTTATCCGCTTCGACACATTTCCAGGCCAAGCCCTTGTCTACAGCTTCCCTGCCGCTTAGGGACTGAGAGAACAGCAGCATGCCAGCCGCTGTATTCCAGTTGACTAACTGCCGTAACATCCAGGTATTGCCACCGCCGGGGTGAAGACCTAGGCCAAAGAATCTGGGCTCAAAGCGTGCCTGCTCGGTGACAATACGCACATCGCAGCCAACCGCCATATTAAACCCTGCACCCACAGCTGGGCCATTAATGGCAGCAATGGTTGGTACTGAGCAATTGGCGATACTCAGAAATCCACTGTAGATAGTCTCTAATATTTCTTGATTTGGGGTTAGGTCAGTTAGTTGACCACCGGCGCAAAAGGCGCGACCAGTACCCGTGACGATAAGGGCCTTTACCTCAGGGTGCTGTTCCGCTTGAGCCACATAGTGGACAATCTGCTCGCAGACCTCAATGGTGAGCATATTGCGTTTATCCGGGTTGTTCAGGGTTATCAGTGCGATATTATCGCGGACTTCAAAGAGCACCAGAGCCATCAGTTGTTCCTTTAATATTTTCTTTTGATATAACAGCAGGCAAGGATACCATTAGCCCTGTCAGTAATGAATCAGGTCACAGTAATGATCCATCCCAGCAAACTGGTCGCCCACCGCGGTTATCAGGCAAAGTACCCTGAAAATACAGCTCTGTCTCTCACCAGAGCCATCGAGGCTGGTGCGCTATTTATTGAGTTGGATATTCAGTTTAGCAGGGACCAGCTGCCTGTGATCTACCATGACACCGACTTACAGCGGGTTAGTGGCCGGTCTGGTTCGGTGTTGACTATGTCCAGGGCTGAGTTATTGGATTGCTCCGCCTACGAACCACAGCGGCTGAGTGATACCTTTATTGGGGAGAAAATTTCGCCACTGGAAGCCCTGGTGGATATTCTTGTGGCCAACCCCGAGGTCACCGCCTTTGTTGAGTTAAAAGAGGAATCCATAGAGCATTGTGGTCGGGCTTTAATCATTGCTTCTGTACAGGAGATTTTGCAGCCAGTCGCAGAGCGGACTGTGCTAATGAGTTTTGACTATCCCCTAGCAATCGCTGCGCGGCAGGCCGGTTGGCCCCAGGTTGGTGTGGTATTGCAGAGCTGGGATGATTTAAGCAATGCTCAGGTGATTCTGGCGCGGCCAGATTATATCTACACGAACTATACGAATATTCCTGATGATTGTGATTTAACCAGTATCCAGGCTTTGAATGATACAGTGCTGGTCACTTATGAAGTAGCAACCCAAGAGCTGGGGCAACAGCTGCTAGCCCGCCATGTAGACATGCTGGAAACCTTTGAAATTGAGTCGATGCAAAGCCCCTGACAACCACCTAGCTGCGACGCCAGGTGGTACCTTCGCGGCTATCTTCAAGCACTACACCTTTGGCCAGTAAATCCTCGCGAACCTGATCCGCCCCGGCATAATCCTTGTCTGCCTTGGCCTGCTGTCGCTTGGCAATTGCCGCCTCTATCTCAGCTTCGCTGATAGAGTCTGCATCAGCGCCTCTGGCCTGCTTGAACCATTGTTCGGGATCCTGTTGTAACAGCCCCATCAGATTAGCCAATCCCATTAGCTGGCTATGCAACTGGGTTTTGGTCTCTCCATTAGTCCCATGCATTTCTTTGGCCAGTCGATAGAGCTCACTGATTGCCATAGGTGTATTGAGGTCATCCAGCAATGCAGCATAGCCCGCAGAGTCTTCATCCAGTATCGCCACGGCATCATCCTGCCCGCGCAGATAACCATAGAGACTGTCCAGGGAGCGCCAGGCGCTATCTAGAAGATCCTTACCAAAGTTTTGCTCGGAGCGATAATGGGCTGACAAAATTACATAGCGCAGTACTTCCCCGGGATACTGATCCAGCAGATCATTGACCATACGGAAGTTGCCCAGAGATTTGGACATCTTTTCCCCTTCGATATTGATAAAGCCATTGTGCAGCCAGTATTTGGCAAAGGGCTGGCCATCATGGGCGCAGCAGCTCTGGGCTATTTCATTTTCATGATGGGGGAAGACTAAATCCTGGCCTCCACCATGGATATCAATGGTGTCACCCAGATGCTTTTCTATCATGGCCGAGCATTCCAGATGCCAGCCAGGGCGGCCTCGGCCCCAGGGGCTATCCCAACCTGGCTCATTATCGCCAGAGGGTTTCCAGAGTACAAAGTCACCGGCATATTTTTTGTAGCTGGCAACTTCTACCCGCGCACCAGCCAGCATATCGTCCAGAGATCGACCGGATAGCTCACCGTAATTGGCCATAGACTGCACAGCAAACAGGACATTGCCCTGAGAAGCATAGGCATGGTCCTTGGCGATAAGCCGCTCGATCATGTTGATCATCTCGGGAATATGCTGGGTGGCATAGGGGATAATATTGGGATCGAGACAGTTAAGTGCCTCCATATCTTCAAAATAAGCCTGGGCATAGCGCTGGGACAGTTCAGTGATATCTTCCCCCAGCTCTGCCGCGGTATTCATAATCTTGTCATCAATATCAGTAATATTGCGCGCATAGACAACATTGGGATACTGGCTTTGCAGTACTCTAAACAGAGTATCAAATACCACCGCTGGCCGGGCGTTTCCTATATGTACGCGGTTATAAACCGTAGGTCCACAGACATACATAGTCACCCGCTCTGCATCCAGAGGGGTGAAGGGCTCTTTGCTTCTGGATAAGGTGTTATATAAAGCTAGACTCATTTAGGCCTTCCAGTTATCCCGTAATCCAATCGTGCAATTAAAAACCAGATCGCTACTTTTACTGTCGCGGGTGAAATACCCCTCGCGCTCAAATTGATAATGGTCACCTGCTACCGCTGCTGCCAAGCCTCGCTCAGCCTTACAGCCGGTAATGACCTGTAGTGACTGTGGATTGATATGCTCCAGAAAGCTCTCTTCACCAGCATCAGGCGCTGCCTTAATAAATAGCCGACCATAAATCTTTACTGTGCAGTCTGCGCTATCAGCAGCAGATACCCAGTGGATCACACCACGGGCCTTAATGCCCTCCGGCGCATCAGCACCCACAGTATCGGGGACGATAGAGCCAATAATCTCGGTAATATTGCCGCTGGCATCTGTAATCACCTCGTCGGCGCGAATAATATAGGCACTGCGCAGTCGTACATAGTCGCCTATCACCAGGCGTTTAAACTTCTTCCGCGACAATGTTGTGTCTTCGCTAAAGTCATTGCGATCAATATAGATCTGGTGGGCAAATGACAGGCTGCGCTCACCTAAATCATCGCGATTGGGGTGGCCTGGAACAACAAACTCTTCACCTGTACCTGCTGGATAATTGGATAGGGTCACCAGCAGCGGGTTAATCACGCACATAGCGCGACGGGCATTGCTGTTGAGGTCATCGCGGATAAAGTGCTCAAACTGAGCCATATCAACCACACCATCGGTTTTGGCGACAGCCAGGCTATCACAGAATTCGCGAATGGCAGCCGCACTGACACCGCGGCGTCGCAGGCCGCTGATGGTGGGCATGCGGGGATCATCCCAGCCCTCCACATGCTGTTCATCCACAAGCTGTTTAAGCTTGCGCTTGCTGGTCACAGTGTAATTGAGATTGAGCCGGCCAAACTCATACTGACGAGGCTGGGATGGCAGGGGCAGATTGCCCACAAACCATTCGTACAGTGGCCGGTTAGCAGCAAACTCCAATGTGCAGATGCTGTGACTCACGCCTTCAATGGAATCTTCTTGGCCGTGGGCGAAGTCGTAGGAAGGGTAGATATTCCATGTATCACCGGTGCGCTGGTGGGGCATTTTCTTAATCCGGTACATCACTGGGTCGCGCATATTAATATTGGCCGATGCCATATCAATTTTGGCGCGCAAGGTCATGCGGCCCTCGTCAATTTCACCGGTTTTCATTTGTTCAAGCAATGCCAGGCTCTCGGCTGCCGGACGCTCTCTGAAGGGGCTATTTTTGCCCGCTTCTGTCAAGGTGCCGCGATACGCGCGCATATCCTCAGCATTAAGTTCACAGACGTAGGCGAGGTTTTTGTTAATCAGGTACTGAGCCCAGCTGTATAGCTGGTCAAAGTAATTGGAGGCATAGCAGATATCACCCTGCCACTTAAAGCCCAGCCAGCGCACATCTTCAATAATCGCATTGACGTACTCTTCATCCTCTTTCTCGGGATTGGTATCGTCAAAACGCAGGTTGCAGCCACCGCCATATTGCTCTGCAAGACCAAAATTGACGCAGATTGATTTGGCATGGCCAATATGCAGATAGCCGTTGGGTTCAGGCGGAAAACGGGTAATAACCCTGTCTACAGCTCCAGCCTCCAGGTCGGCATTAATCACTTGCTGGATGAAATTAATCGGTTTTTCAGTATCGGTCATGGCATTAAAAACGGCTGGGAGAATAAGCGGGCGATTATAGCCTCCAGCCGCAATGCAATAAACAAAAAGCCCCCATAAACAGTGAAAATTGCAAACATTGGTTTAAATTGCATTGGTTACAAACTAAAATGCAACCCTACATCAACAGCAAGCACGAACACTCACCTCAAATTTGGATTTCTTATGATTACCTTGACCACCAATATGGGCGATATTTCCATTGAACTGGATTTTGACAAAGCGCCAATTACTGCCGCTAACTTTCTGCAATATGCCCGCGACGATTTTTATACAGGTACCATTTTCCACCGTGTGATTAATGGCTTTATGGTTCAGGGAGGTGGCATGGACGCAGATATGCGCGAGAAAGCCAGCCGAGAGCCGATTGAAAATGAAGCGGACAATGGTCTGAAAAATGAAATCGGCAGCCTGGCTATGGCCCGCACCGGCGAGCCCCATTCTGCTTCATCACAGTTCTTTATCAATGTCGCCGACAATGGCTTTCTCAACCACAGTGGCAAAAATATGCAGGGCTGGGGCTATGCGGTATTTGGCAGAGTGGTTGATGGCATGGACGTTGTTGAAGCCATTAAAGGGGTTAAAACAGGTAGCGCAGGACATCATCAGGATGTTCCAGAGGAAGCTATTGAAATCACTGCAACAGTCGTCAGCGACGCCTATGCGGATAAATAGAGACTAAACGCGCTATGCCCGCACTCTTTATTTCAGATTTGCACCTGTCACCCGAACGCCCGGATATTACCCGGGCGTTTTTGGTTTTTCTGCAACACAGAGCAGCCCAGGCATCGGCGCTTTATATTCTCGGTGATCTATTTGAAACCTGGATTGGCGATGATGATCCCGCTGAGTTAAGTGTTGAAATCCAGGGGGCCCTGCGCAATCTGACAGATGCTGGTGTGCCTCTGTTTGTGCAGGCCGGTAATCGAGATTTCCTGCTGGGCCCTGGTTTTGCTAGGGCTACAGGGGCGACAATATTGGCTGACCAGCATATTATCACCCATTATGGTCACCGGGCTCTGATTATGCATGGGGATTCACTGTGCACTGATGATTTGGCCTACCAGCGATTTCGGCGCTATGCGCGCAACCCTTTGCTACAGTTTTGTTTTAAGCGTCTGTCTCTAGTACGCCGACAGAAACTGGCGGCCGATATGCGCAGAAAAAGCGCTGCTGCCAATAGCAATAAAGCTAGTGAGATTATGGATGTCAACGGTGAGGCGGTTGCTGGTATTATGGAAAAGCATAGGGTAATAACATTGATTCACGGCCATACCCATCGTCCGAACCGACACCAGGTCGCCAGTGGCGAGCGCATTGTACTGGGTGACTGGCACAGTTTAGGCTGGGTGTTGAGCCTTGATGATGCTGGTTATGATCTGCAGAGTTTTAGCATTGCGACGGCGGAACAATAAACTGCCCCGCGAGTCGAAATGCTGACTGGAAATTTCCCAGATAACAGGTATTATTAAACCATTAATTACTACCCCATTAATGACTCAACGATTTAGGATTTACATATGGAAACTGATAAGTACCGTAGCAAGGCAATGCCCCACGGAATTGAAAGCACTGCCCTCGATGCAAATGTAGCCAAGGTACTGCGTAATACCTACCTGCTACTGAGTGTGACTCTGGCATTTAGTGCTGTAATGGCCGGTGTTGCGATGGCTATCAATGCCCCCTACTTTGGACTCTGGACCCTGCTGCCCTATGTGATTTGCCTGTGGATGGTCGAGAAAAACAAAAATAGTGCCAGTGGCATTATCTGGGTTTTCGCCCTCACCGGTTGGATGGGCTTCACTCTTGGCCCTATTCTAAGTATGTTTCTCGCTACCCGCGGTGCCGAGCCTATTATTATGGCTCTGGGTACTACTGCGCTGATTTTCTTTGCTGCCTCAGCCTATGTGTTGACGACCAAAAAGAATTTGAGCTTTATGACCGGCTTTTTAATGACCGGCTTGCTGGTTGCCTTTGTCGCCGCTATTGCCAATTTCTTTTTGCAGATACCGGCGCTGTCACTAACCGTCAGTGCTGTGTTTGCCCTGCTGTCTTCAGCCATGATTATGTGGCAGACCAGTGCCATTATTCACGGTGGTGAGCGCAATTATATCTCTGCCACAGTCACCTTGTTTGTGATGATCTACAATCTGTTTGTCAGCCTTCTGCAGATCTTTGGCATTATGGGCGACGACTAAACATTAGCCACAATGTATAATCTCAAGCCCTGCTATTTTTAGCAGGGCTTTTTTAATCTCAGAGCTTTTTAATGGGCGACAGTGAAAACTATCTCAGCAAGCTGCCAGACTGGACTCCAGAGAGTGCAGAGCAGCAGGCTGCGCGACATGACATTGTTCTCACCCCTGCCCACATAGATATCCTGATGGTGGCCAGAGCCTTTTATAGGGAGTTTGGGTTTTCGCCGTCGATGCGGCCCCTGTGCAAATCCGTTGCCGATTGTTTAGGCGTGGAGATGGGCCGTAGCATCTATCTCAATCAGCAGTTCCCCGGCAGCCCAGCCAAACTGGTGGCGCTGCTTGCCGGTCTGCCCAAGCCTAAAAACTGCCTATGAATCTGCCATTATCCAGCACTGAACTCTGCGCCATTAAAGGCACAGCGACACCCAAAAATGCTGCCAGGCTAACGCCAGAGCAAATTACCGAGCTACATCAACATGTGGCCAGCTGGGCTGTTAATGAGGTCAATGGCACATTGCAGTTGCAGCGAGAATTTGCCAGCGATAATTTTGTCGTAGCTATGGCCTTTGCCGGCAAGATTACCGATATTGCCGAAGCCAGTGACCATCACCCTGCTCTATTAGTGCAATATGGTTCGGTGCTGGTTAGCTGGTGGTCACACAGCATCAATGGGTTACATCTCAATGATTTTGTTGCCGCTGCTAAAACCGACAGAGCTTTTGTTAGTTTATGAGTCTTGATCAAACCGATCCCAAGCAGTACCAGTTACAGCTGGATAATAAAATCGCGGCTTTTAAGCAGACAATGGCTGATGCCGGTTTAGAAATTGGCTCTCCAACGGTGTACCAGTCCGCCCCGCTGGGTTTTCGTATGCGGGCCGAATTCCGTATCTGGCATGAACAGGAGCAGGTCTATTACGGTATGAACCGCCGTGGTGAAAAGCGCCCCTATATTATTGAGGATTTCCCTATTGGCGCTCCTTTAATTAATCAGCTGATGCCCCCAGTGCTGGCAGCACTAAATGCCAGTCCGGTATTAAGCCGCAAATGTTTCTCTGCGGAGTTCTTAGCCAGTACCGCTGGTGAAGCTCTGATTACATTAATCTATCATCGTCCACTGGATGCTGAGTGGGAGGCAGAGGCACGAGCCCTGCAGGCCAGATTAAAGGTCAACATTATTGGCCGCAGCCGCAAACAAAAGCTGGTGCTGGATCGAGACTATGTTACAGAGCGTCTGCAGGTGGGTGGTCGGGAGTACAGCTATCAGCAGGTTGAGTCTGGATTTACCCAGCCCAATGCAGGCATTAATACGCAGATGTTGAACTGGGCCAGTGAGACTCTGACAGGCAAAAGCACTGGTGATCTGGTTGAACTCTACTGCGGCAATGGTAACTTTACCGCCCCATTGTCACGGCATTTTGACGCAGTGCTGGCGACGGAAATCTCCAAGGTGTCGGTCAACTCGGCAGAGTTCAATTTTGCCGCCAACAAGATTGATAATATTCAGGTGGTCAGGCTGTCAGCTGAGGAGTTTACCCAGGCTTTAAATGGCGAGCGGCCCTTTCGGCGACTGGCCCATATTGATTTGGATACCTACAACTTCTCCACGGTTTTTGTCGACCCTCCCAGAGCCGGGCTGGATCCTGATACGGAGAAGCTGATCTGTCGCTTTGAACGAATTCTTTATATTTCCTGCAACCCTAAAACATTGGCGCAGAACCTGGCTGAGATCACCAAGACCCATAAAATTGAGTCTGTGGCTGTTTTTGATCAGTTCCCCTGGACCGACCATCTCGAATCCGGAGTCCTGTTGAGCCGTATTGGCTAACTTAGCTTAATATTAATCAGCTGCTGGGCGCCGGCTTGGATAAACTCGCTGTACTTGGCTTCAATGGTTGTGCGCTCACGATTAAGGCGCTTTTTTTCAGATTTCTCGAGCATCGCCCAGTCGTCAAGAATAGGAATATAAGCTGTTGCCTCTGCCAGTTGCTGAAACACCGTAAACTGCTTCAACTCAGCCTCAGTGGCTGTTACTTGCCGGGATAAAAAGGCAATGCGCATCGCGGCTTCTGTATCGGTTAGATCTTTCTGTAACAGAGCACGGGCAATAATCTGAATCGACTGCCGGGCATCGAGGTTTTTGACCTGAAGTTGTTCTGTAAGCTGCTCTCTGGCAGACTCAATTTCAGTCTGTCGAGTCCGTAGTTTTTGCCACAGAAATAAGGCATAGGCAGCCAGCCCAACCGATAGCACTGATGCCAACAGCATAGCGACAACAAGAAAATCCATATACAACAGTCTCTGATTATTAAGGGATGATTATTATACTTAATTAAGCAGTCAATTGGGCTTGCTGGATATTAAACAGGCTCCAGTAGAGACCGCTTAAGGGCCGAGCTTTGCTGCCAGCCATGGCCTTCGTACTCAAGTAACTTTGCGGTGTTTTCAGCTACCTCATAACCAAAGTAGCGTTTGACAATATGCAATGACATATCAATGCAGGCAGTCATACCTCCCGCAGTTATCACATGGCCCTGATCGATAAACCGCTGATGGCGATGAACCTTTATCCCGGGAAACTTTTCGATAAAACCATCAAACCAGCTGTGGTACGTGGTGACGGTTAAGCCATCCAGCAGGCCCGCCTCGGCCAAGTGATTAACCCCGGTGCAAACAGAGGCCAAAATTGCAGTGTCGGCACTGACGAGCTGCAACCAGCGGTTAATTGCCGGGCAATTAGAATGGGCCGGGGAAATAATAATATCTGGTTGCGGTGCATTACCGACCCCGTAGTTGGGCACTGTTTGCATGCCTCCACTCATCAGTACCAGATCGATGGTGGCGCCGACTGTATACAGCTCAAAGGGACACTCACCCTCTATGCGCACATCCTGAAACACTTCCCATGGGCCGGCCACATCAATGACCTGAGCGTCAGCGGCCAATGTAAAGGCCACGCGGATTTTTCTTCCCTGAGGTATATTCACCGCAGTTCTCCTTCAATGAGTTAAAAGCAACGAGCTTTTAATAATCATTTAAAACTGCGATTTGGCCGTGGATTCCCGGCCAGGTATTTAAGTGATTGGGTTATTGTGGGCTAGATTCGCCTTAGTTGTCTTCTAGCCTTGAGTTGCTCTCCTGCTGAGCAATATCATCCACGGACAGCTCCGGTGGAAGGGTCTTTTTTGTTTTTGCGCCAAGCTTTTTTAGCTCTTCGCTACGTCGCACAAGATTACCACGGCCGGTGGACAGACGCTTGCGCGCCGTATCCCATGCTTCGGTACTTTTGTCCAAATAGCGACCTACTTCATCCAATGCCTCGACATAGAGCACAAATTGGTCGTAGAGCGCACCAGCCTTGTCGGCTATCAACTGAGCGTTGCGATTTTGGTCGGCATAGCGCCACAGATTTTTAATGGTGCGCAATGTCACCATCAAGGTGCTGGGGCTGACCAGAATAATGCCCCGGTCATAGGCGTCGCGCATCATCTCCGGGTCATGGTCCAGTGCCAGCATAAAGGCTGACTCAACCGGTATAAAGATAAGCACAAAATCAAGACTGTTGACCCCTTCCAGGCTCTCGTAGTCTTTAACACTGAGACCTTTAATATGAGCTCGCAGAGATGCCAGATGCTGGCTCAGGCACTGCTCTTTGGTGTCATCATCCTCGGCATGAAAATAGCGCTCGTAGTCGACCAGGCTGACCTTAGCGTCAATAACAATATCCCGACCTTCCGGCAGATGCACAATAACATCCGGGTTGCGCCGCTTGCCTGATTCATCTTTCAGAGCTACCTGAGTATCGTATTCACGGCCATTGGTGAGGCCGGAATCCTCAAGCAGCTTCTCCAGCACAAACTCGCCCCAGTTACCCTGGGCTTTGTTATCGCCGCGCAATGCATTGGCCAGGCTTACCGCATCAGCGGAGATCTGTAAGGTCTGCTTTTGCAGTTCGCTAATCTGCCCTGCCAGTTTATTGCGATCTGCATTTTCTTTGTCGTAGGCAGTCTCAACCTGTTTGCGAAAATCTCCCAGATCCCGCCGCAATGGGCTTAGAGAAACCTCTATGGCCTCCTTACTCTGGGCGGAGAATTTTGCTTGTTTATCATCAAAGATACGATTGGCGAGATTCTCAAATTCCTGCCCAAGACTGAGCTTGGCTTCCTGCAGTAATTTCAGCTGAGCCTCGTACTGGGCCTGCTGACTGGCAAGCCGCTGCTCCAGTAGAGCATTGCTGCCGTGGAGCTCAGATAGCTGAGCTGTCTGCCGATTGCGACCGAGCAGCTGACTGAGGCTGAAACCCAACAGCAGACCGATAAAGAGGCCGCCACAGGTCCAGAGAATTAAACTGAGACTAATTGATGCTTGCATAGCTTTATTGTATCAGCCCTCTGTCAATTACACTGCTGTTTTGCGATTATAGAGCCAACTAATTAGTAAAAGTCACCGCCTGCAATGTTGCCGCCTTTAATAGATATAGCTCCCTTTCGTCAGGCTCTTCTCGATGATCAATTGATATTGACCCCCAATCATCGCCTGGCGGCAAAGATCGCCGAGTCCTGGGCCATTGAGATGCAGTCCCAGGCGAATGTGTGGCGCGCGCCCCGGATATTTTCAATTGATCATTGGCTGCGCCATTGTTGGGATGAGCTTCAGGATCAGAATCATAAGCTGGTCAGCGGTCTGAGCCTGGTGGGCCAGCAGCAGAGTCGTTACTACTGGGATCGGGCGATCGCAGAATCCAACCCAATCACCAGAGCAGATGCCAAGGGCCGTTTCAGCAAGTTGGCAGCAGAGACACAGAAGATACTCGACGGCTGGAATCTCTCTTTGGGTCAGCTCCCCCTTGAAACCCCAAGCACTGTGCAGTTTGCCGAATGGGCACAGAATTACGCCAACCTGTTGCAGCGCAATCAGCTCATAACCACCGCCCGCAGTTGGCAACTGGTGGCCGAAGGTTTTGCCCAGTCCGCCCTGCCCCCTGAATCAAATATTTATCTGTATGGATTTCAATCCATCCCGCCAGCGCAGCTTCTGGCCATCAATAGCGCTTGCGATCAACATCTTGAGATAGTGCATCCAGTTTCAGACTGTAATGGCAGTCTGGTTCAATGTTTGGATCCGCGTCAGGAATTAACTGCCGCGGCCCAATGGGCAGCCCAGCAGTTAGCCGCAAACCCTAATCAGCGGATTGGCATTATTATTCCGGAGCTAAATAATTCTCTGACTCAGGTCAGCCGAATAGTAGCTGAGGCTCTGACGGCGGAGTCTGCGGAGGTCGCGGTTAATATCTCGGCGGGCACTGCACTGCTTGACACCAGCCCGGTCAGAGCCGCCTTTGAGTTACTGGGGATACTGCAGGACAGGCGACCATTGCAGGATTGGTTGGAGCTGCTCCATTCACCTTATTCTATTTTTGCTCAGCTGCCGGTGCAGGTCCTGGTTGATGCAGAACTGGCACTCCGTGACAGCAGAGCTTTCGAATTTACCCTGGAAAAATTTGCCAATCACCTCAGTCATGCCATCAATCTGGCTGGCAATACTGATGAGATTGCCGAATCCTTAAAACCTTTGTTTGCACTGCGCAATAATCAGCGTCAAATCAATAAAATACGTCAGAGCTTCAGCCAGTGGCGGCAGTACTTTGAGCAGACGCTCAATGATCTTAGCTGGCCCGGCAGGCGCAGTCTCGACAGCATGGAATTTCAGCAGCGGGAACATTGGCAGCGATTACTGGATCTGTTCTCTGGACTGGATAATCTGGGTTTAGAGGTTGGTCTGAACACGGCTCGTCGACATCTACAGCAGATGGCCCAGGATGCGGTATTTCACCCACAGACCGGGGATGCCCCGCTGCAGATCCTAGGTCTGCTTGAGGGTTCAGGATTAAGCTTTGATCAGCTGTGGATTATGGGTATGCACAGCCAGAATTTTCCTGCCTCGGTGGCCATTAACCCACTGCTGCCAGCAGAGTTTCAGCGCGAGCACAAAATGCCACATAGCCTGCCCGAGCGGGAGCTGGCCATAGCACAACAGCTGTGGAGCGACTATAAAAATCATAGTGGCCGCCTGGTGGTCAGTTACCCAGCCATGCGCGGTGAAGAACAGCTGGCACCGAGCCCATTGATACAGGAACTTGCTCTGACCCCATTGGAAGAGCTGGTCAATGGTATAAGATCCCACCCACAATGGTTGCAGCAAGCTGAGAATACTGAGCTTGTCGAGGAGCCAGCCTGTCCCTACAAACCGGAATTAGAGAAAATACAGGGTGGCAGTACGCTATTAAAGAACCAGTCACAGCTGCCCTTTAATGCCTTTGCCATTCATCGCCTCTGGGCGCAGCCCCTGCAGCAACCCCGCACTGGTCTGTCGCCAATGGATCGGGGTACATTGCTCCATGATGTGATGTACCGCCTGTGGACTGAATGGCAGAGCTCAAGTCACCTCCACAGCCTGTTAGATACAGAGATCAGCGCCTCCCTGGATAATGTGATCGATACCAGCCTGACTAAAATCGCAACTGATCATCCGGTCTTACTGGGCCAGCGTTATCGTCTGCTGGAACATAAACGACTGCATAAATTGGTCGGCCAGTGGATTGAAGAGGAAAAATCCAGGCCAGCTTTCAATGTGTTAGGCCTTGAGCAGCAAGCCAGCATAGAGTTTGACGGTCTGCGCATATCACTGCGTCTGGATCGGGTTGATCAGGTGGGAGATCAGTTATTAATCATTGATTATAAAAGTGGCGAAGTGACTCCCGGTCACTGGTATAGCGAAAGACCCAAGGATCCCCAGCTGCCACTGTACCTGTTGGCCAGTGACCCCAGAGCAGATGGCTGCGCCTTTGCACAGATAAAGGGGGGCAAAATAAAATTTGTCGGTACTGGCAGTACGGCATTATTTGATGATCTTAAGGTTGCCGAGGACTGGTCCTGGCAGCTCGATCAATGGCAGATGGCCCTAGCCAATCTTGCCGCAGAGTTTACTGCGGGCTCAGCTCCAGTGCAGATATTTGATTCCAGTGCTCTCAGTTTTCAGGACCATCTGTTACCACTCAATCGTTATCTGGAAATGGCAGATATTAATGCCCGGCTAGAGCAGACTGAGGTGCCATCGTGAATGTCATTACGGATGATAGCACCGCTCGATTGCAGGCCCTCGACCCGCAGCAGAGCTTTATTGTCTCTGCACCTGCTGGCTCTGGTAAAACCGGTCTTATCACCCAGCGAGTTTTACGCCTGCTGTGCACAGTGGAGCAACCTGAGCAGATACTGTGCATCACCTTTACCCGCAAGGCAGCCGGGGAGATGGCGGTTCGTATCCATGAGGCCCTGCATCAGGCTGCCAACAGCCCTCGCCCTGAGGACCAGTATCAGGCCCAGACCTGGGATTTAGCTGCAGCGGCCGTAGAGCGAAGTAATCAACTGGGCTGGAACCTGACAGCCATGCCCGGTCGTTTGCGCATCCAGACCATTGACGGGTTCTGTCGCTATATTGCCAGTCAGTTTGCTCTAGAAACCGAGATTGGCGTACTGCCAGAGCCCAGTGAAAACCCCCAGGTGCATTATCAGGCTGCTGCGCGCAATCTCCTGGCCGACCTTGAGCAGAATAGCGATACAGGCCGACATCTGGGTGTGCTGCTGGCTCATACAGGTAACAATCTTGAGCGCTGTGAGCAGCTGCTCTCCGAGCTGCTGGGCAAGCGCGAGCAGTGGCTGCCGCTAATTTTTCAAGCGGCTAATAACCAGAGTTATTTCCAGGCAGTGGTGGAACAGCTGGTTGGTGAGACCCTGATGGATCTGGAGTCTGCCCTGCAGCCTATCGCTGGTGAACTGGTGGAGCTGGCTGATTTTGCTGCCAGTCATGTGCCCGCAGAGAAAAACTCGCCACTGGTTCAGCTACAGGGTCTTGTTGAATTACCCGACCATAGCTTTTATGGGCTCGCCCAGTGGAAAGCATTACTTGGCCTGCTGGTAACCAAAGATCGCAAACCAAGGAAAACTCTGACAGTAGCTGAGGGTTTCCCCGCCAGTGAAAAACCGACTAAGGCGCGCATGCTTAGTCTGCTCGACTGGAGTCGAAATAATGCTGGCTTGCAGGAGCAAATCAGCAATGCACTGTTTTTGCCCGAGACAGATCTCACCGAGGCGCAGCAGGATATTCTTAATGCCCTGGGATATCTGCTGCCCTTGCTGGCGGCAAAACTGGATATTATTTTCCAACAACAGGAGCAATGTGATTACCCAGCAATCACTCTTGCAGCTCTCCAGGCGCTAGAGCAATCTCCTGATGATGGCGCCATTTCAGATATCACCATGCGCCTGGATTACAGCCTCCGACATATATTGGTGGATGAGTTTCAGGACACCTCCAGCTCGCAGATACAGCTGTTAGAGCGTCTACTGGCGGGCTGGGAACCGGATGATGGCAGAACCTTATTTTTGGTTGGGGACGCTATGCAGTCCCTCTACAGTTTTCGCAATGCCAATGTGGGTCTCTTTCTGCAGGCACAACAACAGCCAGTGGGACCGGTACAATGCCAGCCATTAAGCCTGTCGACTAATTTCCGCTCCAGGGTCGGTATTATCGACTGGGTTAATCAAACTTTTAATGATGCATTTCCGGTCCAAGCAGATATCAGTCGCGGTGCCATCCCCTATTCCCATTCTGTTGCCCATAAAGATGCTGGCACAGATAGAGCAGTAGAGTTTTATGGTTTTAGCTGTGAAGACAAGCAGGATTATGATCAGATCGAGGCCGAACAGGTGGCTGCCAGCTGTGTTGATATACAGAGTCAAAGCCCTGGTCAGAGCATTGCTATTCTGGTGCGCGGTCGCGGGCATCTAAAGGAGATTATTCCTGCATTGGGGCGAGCCAATCTCAGCTGGCAGGCAATAGATATCAACCCTCTCAAGACAGTAATGCCAGTGATGGATATGCTGTCATTAACCCGCGCCCTGCTGTCCCCCGCTGATCGTATTGCGTGGTTGGCGGTTTTGCGCGCCCCTTTCTGCGGTCTGGATCTAGGGGATTTGCTCGCTATTACCAACAGCCTGGAAACCAGTGGCAAGCAACCCATGGCGATACTGCACAGATTGCAGCAATTGGATAGGGAGCGGGATATTGCTCTGTCTGACTATGCCCGCCACAGACTACAGTCTGTTATTCCTGCGTTGTTGCAAGCCTGGCAAAGTCGCGGCAGATTGAGTCTGCGCAACTGTGTGGAGCAACTCTGGGTCAAGCTCGGCGGCCCTGCGACCTTGCATAGCAGTACAGATCTCAATGATGTGCGCAGCTATCTGGATTTACTGGAGGACTGGCAGGTTGCAGGTACAGTGAAAGACTGGGAAGGTTTTCAGCAGGCTGCAGACAAGTTATTTGCTGCCCCCAATGCTGGTGAGGCAGAGCGGCCCAGTATACAGATTATGACCATCCATAAATCCAAGGGACTGGAGTTTGATCATGTTCTGCTGCCCGGATTATGCAAAACGCCAAAATCCGGTGACAGGCAGTTACTGCGCTGGCAGCACCACATGGACCAGCAGGGTCAGCAGTCTTTGATTATGGCACCTCTGGGAGCCCATGATGAGGAAGACGACAGTATCTACAGATACTTAAAATATGAAGACAATGTTAAAACCGGGTTGGAAAACACAAGAGTCCTCTATGTTGCCGCCACCAGAGCGGTTCACAAGCTATATTTATTTGGCCAGTTAAAGCCGAGCAAAACCGGTTGGCAGTCCCCTGGGAAGACAACTTTACTTGGCCCGATCTGGAAAGGCGTTGAGGCGGATATTACTGCTGGCACCTATGTCGTCAATCAGGTTCCCGCCAACAATCAAGGGGTAACCCAACAAGCAGGGCTGCGCCATAAGCGCCGATTAGCCGCAGGTTTTAGTGTTGCCTATACACCAGTGCCAACGCTATCCACCGGTGCCGAAGGCAATCGCAAGTCCGAGGCACAGGCTCAGAGCGACAGCCCAATATCCAGCAGAGCAAAGCATCTGGGTACCTGTATTCATCGGACATTGAAACAGATAGCCAATGAGGGCGTGCCGGCCTGGTCAGCTGAACGACTCCAGCGACTCCCCCTAACATGGTCTGCACAGCTTAAGGAGCTTGGCCTGCTGGCCTCAGAGCAAGAGCTTCGGAATATGGGTCAGGCAATTAGCCATATGCTGGCGGACCCCAAAGGTCTGTGGATTTTGCACCATCATACCCAGGCGGCCTGTGAGCAGATGCTGGGGTATTCACAGGCTGTTGCTGGCCATGGCGGCGTTTCCATTGTCGACCGAACCTTTGTTGAGGACGGGGTGCGCTGGGTTATTGATTACAAGTTTGCCGCCCCCGAGACAGGCGAACAAACCCGTGACTTTGTGCGGCGACAGATTGCCAGTTACCAAGCCCAGTTGCGACATTATGCAAATCTCTACCGGCACATGGAGCAGCTGCCGGTTCGATGTGCCCTGTATTTCCCTCAAATACCATTGTTTGTTGAGGTTGCGGCGGATTAACCTTCATATGTGATTATTTTTCAGTACAATGGCTGTCTGATAAATGAAGTGAGTTAGGAACTGTAAAATGGACCCCCAAGCCGTAGAAAATATTAATATTGAGCAACCAGAAATTCTGATAACGCCAGCCCAGCTGAAGCGTGAGATCCCATTGTCAGATAAGGCCAGAGAAACCATTTCTGCCGGTCGCCAGGCCATAGAAAATATCCTTGAGCGCAAAGACCACAGAGTAGTGGTTGTGGTGGGCCCCTGCTCTATCCACGACCTTGAAGCGGCCAATGAATATGCTCTCAGACTCAAGGAGCTGGCCGATAAAGTCAGTGATACTCTGCTGATTGTAATGCGGGTTTATTTTGAAAAACCCCGTACCACTGTGGGCTGGAAAGGTCTGATTAATGACCCTTATATGAATGACTCATTCAAGATCACCGATGGTCTGCATATTGGTCGCAAACTGCTGCACGATGTATTGGAAATTGGCCTGCCAACTGCAACCGAGGCTCTGGATCCAATCTCACCCCAGTATATGCAGGACCTGATTGCCTGGTCTGCGATTGGTGCACGTACCACTGAATCACAAACCCACCGCGAGATGGCCTCTGGCCTGTCTTCCTCTGTAGGGTTTAAAAATGGTACAGATGGCAGTCTAACAGTGGCTATTAACGCGCTGCAGTCAGTGGCTAGCCCGCACCGTTTTCTCGGCATTAACTCCGATGGCAAGGTGTCTATTATCACCACCCGCGGCAATCCCTATGCCCATGTTGTGCTGCGCGGTGGCAATGGCAAGCCCAACTATGACTCAGTTAGTGTGTCTATCTGTGAGCAAGAGTTAGAGGCCGCAGGAATTGCGCCCAACATCATGGTTGATTGCAGCCATGCCAATTCTAATAAAGACCATAATCTGCAGCCTCTGGTGCTGGACAATGTGTCCAACCAAATACTAGAAGGCAACAGCTCTATTATTGGTGTGATGATTGAGAGCCACCTTAAAGGGGGCAATCAGAAACTCTCCAGCAATGCCGACGAAATGGAGTATGGTGTCTCTGTTACTGACGCCTGTGTCGATTGGGAGACCACTGAGGCTTCCCTGCTGAATATGGCTGACAAGCTTAGAGAGAAGCTCAAGACCCGATAATCTGAGCCAGCAGTTAAAAAAGCCCCAGCGACGGGGCTTTTTTATGTCTGCCGGGCTGGTTTGGGTTGCCTGTAGATCTGCTCTATATCAACCCTTAGGGCCTTGGCGAAAACTACCACCTCCTGATCTGTGACCCGGCGCAATTGAGATTCAATCTTTGCCAGAGTTCCCCGACTGATATCCCAGTCGAGAATATTACAGCGCGCGGCAAGCGCCTCCTGAGTCCAATCTTTTTCCTGTCTTAGCTGTCTTATTTTTGGCCCTACAACATTCATTCCATTTGCTCCCTGCGAGGAACTTGATTCTGCCAAAAAACAGTGCAACCATTGTTCCGCAAACGGAGCGATAATTTATGGATAAACAAACTTTTAAACACCCCACAGTTCAAGACTTAAATAAACTGAATGCTGATTTTTCAGAATTCAGGCAGGATTGCGAATTTCTCAACAGTGCTTTTGATTCCATGGTAAAACAAGAAGATTACCCTGCAGATAGCACTGCAATGGGTCTGTATTGCTTTTCACAATGGATGGTACAAAGAGTTGATAAGCTGGGCGCCAACTTGGATCAAATTAATGCCAGCCTGGTGGCACTGGAGTCAATAAATCCCTCACCTGACTCGCTCTGATGGCCATAACATTGTATTGTTAGCCAATCTCAACTAGGTGCTATCTACAAATGCCAAGATTACTTCTTATTCTCGCGATCGCCATTTCCCTGTGGTACTGGTGGACTGTAATCAAGCGACTTGAACCTGAGCAGCGGCGCGCATTTTTATGGCGCAGCGCATTTTGGTCTGTGCTTGGTATATCGGTGATTTTGGTGGCCACCGGCAGAATGCACTGGCTCGGCGCTGGTCTGGCGGCATTGATTCCCATCAGCAAAGGGCTTTTCGCCTTTGGCTTGCGCGCCCTGCCCGTGCTCAGATTATTGAGCCGCTTTAAAACCAGCCCCTCCCAGTTCCGCACCCAGGCACTGCTGATGGAGATTAACTTCTCCAACAGTAAAATAGATGGTGAGGTATTGCAGGGCGAGTTTGCCGGTAGCCGCTTATCCGAGCTAACAGCGGAGCAGCTGCAAATCCTATCTGGCTGGCTGAAAGAGACTGACCGTGAATCCTTTGTACTGCTGCAGGCATTTCTGCTGCGCAACAGTCGCGATGGTGCCCAGCCTGGAGACTCTGCTGGTGGAAGCACTGCCAGTTATGCTGACTTTTCAGAGGATGAGGCCTATAAAATCCTCGGCCTTGAGGTCGGCGCTTCCAAGGATGATATTGTTAAGGCGCACCGCCGATTGATGCAGCGACTGCACCCGGATAGAGGTGGCAGTGATTACCTTGCAGCAAAAATAAATGCGGCCAAGGATAAGCTTATCTAATCTGACCCCGGCGACTGCCAAGAGCCTTGATTACTCTTGTGCTGGGTCACTTAATCGCTGTAGTTACATATAAAATGATAACTGGTTCGCGTTTATTGATCGAGCCAGTTGCGCCCTGGCCCTGTCTGCATAGAATCTCCCCCATCGAACTAAGTTGTGTTGGCGGGACGCTGACAGGGAGCAATACCGATGAAACAAACAGGCAAAAACCTATTGGGTCTACTTAGTGCATTCGCATTGACCTTCCTGGCAACATCCTACTCTGCGGCCAGCACTGTAGAAATCACCTACGAGAATAATGGGACATCCGTAAATAATGCGGGTCTCCACAAGCTGACCATTGATGGCGTTAGTACCTTTGCCATGAATGCCAAGTCGAAAACCATTCGTCCGGGACGCTCCTGGACTGCAACAGTAAACTCCTACGATGATATTCAGGCTGGCGCCGGAAAATTTAACAAGCGCGCCGGTGATGTTAAAAAATACAGCCAGGTCGGCTGGCTATTTAATTATATGAACTTCTCGGAAACCCTCAGCAGTTCCAGTCAATCCTGGAATACGGCGATCAGTCAGGCGGTATGGAAGATTATGGGTAAGAAAGGCAAGCTGAGTTCTCTTGCTACCTATGTGTATAACTATGCCACCAGAGGTTACTCCAGTATCGATAATTATAACTGGAGCAACAGCATGACTGTTTATACATCAACCAACCTCAAGTCAGAATTCTTTGCCCCACTGGTGCCTATAGCCACCCCAATTCCCAGCGCGATCTTTCTATTCGGCTCAGTTGTTCTAGGGCTGTTTGGATTAGTTCGTCGCAGCAATCGGGGCTCGGAAATGCAAGCCTAGCCCTTAGTAAGACAACTCCTGAACCACTCCTTTGTACGACTCAAAAAGACCCCTCGGGGTCTTTTTTTTACCCTCGGTTAATCAATAAATGAATAAAGCGCCCCATGGCTTTATAGGGTTCGAGCAGAGAATATCTAAGCTCCATCTCGATCACTGATGCTGCATCCCTATGGCCACCTCTCTGGGTGGTGACATAGTCGTGAAATACTCGAATACCGGTATTGCTGTTGATATGCAGACCCGCATCCACCACCCATTGCTCTACCAACACTGGATCCAGAGGCGTGCCTGGGGTCAGGCTCCCTCCATGGGCTTCAAATGGATTTTCCAGTACTTTGAAGTTGCCGCGAATCAGATTCCGATAGACCAGAGAATGCTGGTTATAGAATGTCAGAGATATTGTCCCCTTCTCTGCCAGCATTGCTTCAAGTCTGGCAATTAACTGTTCTGGCTGGGCAAGCCACTCTGCCATGGCATGACAGAGTATCAGATCAAAGCGACCTTCAAGTTGATCTTTAAGGTTTTGGTACTCCCCCTGATGCCAGGTAATTTTATCCTTTATCTTGGCTTTGTCGGCTTCGGCCTGCGCCAGACTCAGCATTTCAACAGATAGATCATTATAAATAACCCGATGTCCCAGCTCAGCCGTACGAATACTGAGTTGCCCAAGACCCCCGCCTATATCAAGAATACGCAGTGAACTGCCGTCGGTAAGGCCAGGTACAGTAGCTAATAGATCACGCCAGATAACTGCAAGACGGATATCACCTTTTAACTCGCCGTAGACTTTGCGGGCAAATTTCTGAGCGAGATCGTCGAAGTTTCTATCGGTTTTAATACTCATAGGTCGGGCTGCCAACATTGATAGCAATGACCATTAGAACAAAAACATCCGGGTGCGCATATAGCTTGAAAGCCAATTGCCCACTACAATAGCAGTATCAATTATACAGGCCGGAACAATCTCCATGGACTCACCCACTCTTGCATTGACCAAGCAGCTTATCGCCAAACAATCAGTAACACCGATGGATGAGGGCTGTCAGGTATTGATGATCGAACATTTGCAAAAGATCGGTTTTGACGTTGAATCTCTGCGCTTTGGTGATGTGGATAATTTCTGGGCTATCAAAGGTGATGCAGGCCCTATTCTGTGCTTTGCCGGCCATACAGATGTAGTTCCCTCTGGTCCGGCGTCCAGCTGGTCACAGCCCCCCTTTGAGCCAACCGTTGTCGGTGGTCAACTCTACGGAAGGGGCGCGGCAGATATGAAAGGCTCTCTGGCTGCAATGCTGGTGGCTGTTGAGCGGTTTGTCGACGAGCACCCGGATCACAGTGGGCGCATTGCATTTTTGATTACTAGCGATGAGGAAGGCGTAGCCACCAATGGCACGGTCAAAGTTGTGCAGTGGTTGCAAGATCAAAACATTACCCCTGACTACTGCCTGGTAGGCGAACCATCGAGCACAGCTAAATGTGGTGACGTTATTAAGAACGGTCGCCGTGGCTCTCTGGGCTGCACAATGACAGTTAAAGGCCTGCAGGGTCATGTGGCTTATCCCCATCTGGGGCGCAACCCCATTCATCTGGCGGCACCTGCTCTCGCTGAGTTGGCCAGTGAAAGCTGGGATCAGGGCAATGAATTTTTCCCGGCAACCAGTTTTCAGATATCCAATATCAATGGCGGCACAGGTGCAACTAATGTGATTCCCGGGGAATTAGAGGTGATGTTTAACTTCCGCTTTTCCACCGAGGTCACAGATGGGCACCTGCGTCAGCGTACCGAGGCGATATTGGATGGCCACGGATTGGACTACGAGCTAACGTGGAACCTCAGTGGCCAGCCATTTCTTACGCCGGAGGGCGAGTTGGTTGAAGCGGCCGTGGCCAGTATCAAGCAGGTTACAGGTATGGATACTGAGCTTTCTACCGCTGGTGGCACCTCAGATGGGCGTTTTATTGCACCAATGGGAACTCAGGTGGTTGAGTTGGGCCCTATTAATGCAACAATTCACCAGATTGATGAAAATACTAATGTGGCCGAACTTGATGTATTGACCGATATTTATCAGGCATTGCTGCAACGGTTGTTTGCCTGATGCCACAAGGCTGTGCACCGTGAGTGCTAATAGTCTGTTTCTATATATCTCGACGGTCGCAATCTGGGGCTCCACATGGATAGCTATTACCTTTCAGCTCGGTCAGGTCGACCCCATCGCCTCGGTAATCTATCGCATGGCTCTGGCTTCCGGGATCCTGTTTGCTCTGTGCAAACTGCGCAATATCTCCCTCAACCTTACAGCTAAAAATCATCAGTTTGTGGCTCTGCAGGGTATTTGCTTATTTGGCATTAACTACTGGGCTATCTATCTGTCCGAGCTATATTTGCCCAGCGGCATTATCGCCATTATCTTCAGCCTGATTGTGCTATTTAATATTATCAATGCGCGCATTTTCCTCGGTCATCCGCTGACAATTAACAATGTGGTGGGCGGCATTATTGGTTTGGCGGGGATTGCCCTGTTGTTTTATCCGGAACTGGTCAAGTTTTCGGCCACTGGCGCTGCTATTAAAGGGTTTTTACTGGCTTTGACTGCAGTGATCTTTGCCTCCCTGGGGAATATAACCGCTGCCCGCAATGGACTACAGGGTATATCTATCTGGGCTATCAATGCTTGGGGTACCTTATACGGCACCCTGGTTCTATTGCTGATTGCGCTGCTCAGTGGCACAGAGTTTGGTTGGGACAACAGTTCGGACTATGTAGCCTCGCTACTCTATCTATCGGTGTTCGGTACTATTATTGCCTTTGGCGCCTACCTTAAATTGCTGTTGATCCTGGGCCCTGAGAAAGCCGGCTATACCGGCCTGCTGATTCCATTCTTTGCTATTTTGCTGTCGACGCTGTTTGAGGATTATCAGTGGACCGCTGTGGCGGCACTGGGTTTTGCTCTGGTTGGGATTGGCAATTATATTGTTATGGGCCGCCGCTAGGCTGGTAGTTTGCGCAGGGCAAAAATATCAAAGCGGGTGGATTTTCCCTCAAGACTATAGCTGGGCTGCATATCCGCCAGATAGCCAGCATTGGCGGAGCGCTTGATCACCAGTCTGTATTTGGCCCTTTCCAGTGCCAGAGGCAATAACTCGGCAGCATCTTCATCGGCACCTACAATTTGATGGAATGCCTGCATCTCTTTTTTTACCTTGGCGCTCTTCTTGCGCTCGGGAAACATGGGATCCATATAGATAACATCTACATAATCATCCGCCATTGAACATTGTAAATAGGTCCGGGCATCGCCAGACAGCAGCGCCATGCGCGCAATTATCTCCTGCAGAGAGCTATCCTCAGACCCGGCAGCCCGGGCTATGCCATCTTGCAACAGACTAAAAACAATGGCGTTGCGCTCCAGCATCTGCACCTCACAGCCCAGACTGGCCAGTATAAAGCTATCGCCTCCCATGCCGGCGGTCAGGTCGAGGATGCCTGGCTTAAACTTGCCTGAAACACCGGTTGCCTTGGCGATGGCCTGGCCATTGCCACCACCAAATTTTCGCCTGTGACTATTGGCGCCACCATCAAACTGGCAGGTTATGGGGCCGTGGTTTTTACTTGCGCAAGGAACGAGACTGAGGCCCTGAGGGCCAAGGTTAAGATAATAGCCATTGGGATTATCCACAGCTGAGGATATAAGGCTAAGTTCCAACCCCAGGGTGGCAGCTAATTGTTCTGCCCTGGCTTGAAAACTCGTTTGCGAGAAGGAAACTTTAATACTGGTCATGGCGCTATTTAAACACATATACTCTGCTGTAAACCTTGCTGGGACGCCTGCAGATGAAACTATTTACTATTGGCCTTACTTTTCTTTTTCTGATTGGCTGTGAGCGTTATCAGGTAACCATCAATGAGCGTCAGATCTATGCTCCTGAGCAACTGTTTACTGATTACCAGATACCTGATCCCGGGCTAAACAG
The DNA here is from genome assembly GCA_018664075.1 of Porticoccaceae bacterium. GTDB lineage: Bacteria > Pseudomonadota > Gammaproteobacteria > Pseudomonadales > Porticoccaceae > HTCC2207. Next base: position 24,922 of record JABJOY010000057.1, read on the forward strand.
CTGTATCAAACAGGCAATTCTTGATAGGTCCATCAAACGGGCAGAAGGTCTGCGCAGCATTAATTGCTCCTATGCTGGCATCAGTAATCTGGATGGTCTTAAACGATTTACCGGTCTGACTACCATCAATTTAGCCAACAACAACCTGACCGATATAAAAGCATTGATGTTTTTTGGTCAGCTCAGTCGCCTGGATCTTAGCGGAAATGAATCTGTGCCCTGCACAGATATCGAGGCCCTAAGAGAATTACTGCCTTCTGAGCTGGTTGCACCGGAAAACTGCCTATAATTTTTCTGTGACATTAGGGTGACAGACCAAAAGACCCATTGTGGTGCAAAAATGGTTTAAAAAGATGTCCACATATCCTGTGGATAACTTTGTGGATTAAGCACTGACTAAGTACCTCAAACGCCCAAAAATGCGGTCTTTTTGTTAAATTGATCAAAATTTGACCAGTTAAAAAATACTATTTAAATCAATCACTTAGGAAGATCTCAATCAAAAATCAATGACTTACAGCGATTAGTTAAAATACTTATGAAAAAGCTAAGCTATCTGTGGAAAAAAAACCAATTTAGCAACAAATAATTTTACTTTATCTGTTAAAAACTATTGCCAGCCTAAAAAAAAAATGCTTAATAACGTGCAACGGTCACAATAAAAACTGGGTTATTGCAGGTGCAGCCAGTCAAAACCTTCCTGCTGACAGGCGTAGATGACTCGCTCCTGGGCAGGAAATACTGGCTCAATCGCAGCCTTTACTTTATCCAATGTATTATTCTTGTCGCTGATATGGCCAATGACCAGATGTTGCATCCGCTGCTGCTCAATAACAGAGACCAGGCGAGCGGTTTGCTGGTTATTTAAATGACCCCACTGCCCTGCAACCCTCTCCTTGAGAAACTCTGGATAGGGCCCGGCAGCGAGCATATCCAGATCATGGTTAGCTTCCACCAGCAGAGCGTCGCAGGATGCGTACTGGGCCTCTACATGGCCCGTCAGAGAGCCTATATCGGTAAGTACGCCGAGCTGATGGCTGTCGCTGTTAAACAGATACTGAACCGGTTCCCTGGCATCGTGGGGCACAGGCACAGGTGTCACCAGCAGGTCACCCACCTGAAACTGCCGATGGCTGTCAATAATGTGAAAATCGCCACTGTCTGGCTCTACCTGGCGGCCTTTAAGGCTACCGGCAGTAATGTAGACCTTTATACCAAACTTTTTGGATAGTGGCGCCACGCCCTTCCAGTGGTCGCTGTGTTCGTGGGTCACCAGGATGGCACTGAGGTCGCCGGGAGCCTTGCCCAGACGAGCAAGACGCGCAGTGGTATCGCGGATGGAGAAGCCGCAGTCAATCATAATGCAGGTATCGCGCCACTCGACGATGGTGGCATTACCTTTACTGCCGCTGCCCAGGGAAGCAAATCGCACGGTGCAATCTGCCTTAGGACATATTGCCTCGCAATATCTGAAGCAACCTCAGGGACTCTGTCTGGCCCAGGCTATTACCTTTCATATCGACAATGCGGGCCTCAACAGTCTGGCCCACTTTATCCAGCAGCAGTCTGTAGTTAGCCTCAAGGACCTCATTATCAGAACTATCACCAAACCAGCGACTAAAGAACCCTTCATCTTCTTCGGTCTGCTCACTGTAATTTACATACAGCAGGCCTTCGCTACGATTCTTGTCAACAATCACGAATCCGCCGCGGGCTGCGCTATAGCTGATCGAAGCCCAGGCGCGGTCAAAGCTCAGATTTATCATAATATAGGGATCTGCAACCTCAGGAGTCATTACCTCAACTTTTGCGGCGCCACCAATATTCTGGGCTAACAGGGATACAGAGGCATAGTCTGAGGCGGCAGCCAGCTCATTGGCCAGCAGTGAAAGCATATCCTGCTCCCGGGTATCGCTATCAGAGTCCTCTGGCCAAGTGGCTTGTTCTTCATTACCACTGACAACCTGCTGATGCAGTGCGGTGATCTCAGTACTCTCCAGCTGTACGCCTGGGGCAATATAGAAACGGAAGCGATGGCTATTTTCAGTATCGGTTTTAAAGTTGACCCAAGTGGTTTCAATAATGCCATTGGAACCCTCGGCTTTGGCCGCAGGCACACCATTGCGGTTTAGCAGGCTGCGTACACGCGGCCAGACTTCACTTGGTGAGATATTAATCAGCACCCAGCGGCGCCCATCCATACTCTGAATCTTGACCAGCTGCTCAAAGGTATTGACTGAGGCCGGCTGAGGTCTCGGCACTTCAAAGTCTCTATCCACTGCGGGTTTGCCTGGAATTGGCGGTATGGGATAGATCTGGCCTAGATCAAGGCTGTCCATTTCGGCTGGAACCACTGTAGGCTGAGTCTCTTCCGCCAATAAATAGTCATTTGAGCGATCGCGCACCCCAAGCCAGTTACAGCCAGACAGTCCTATAACCAGAGAGATACTGAACCAAGAGATTATTTTCTTCATTACAGAGCTAAGCCCCTTTCCGCAGTTGCCGGCACAGTGCCAGCAATCCTTATTAAATTTAGTTTACACCAATCCTGTGCAGTGCATTTCTGACAGTATCCCGGTGTTCTGGCGCCAGGGGCGTCATTGGCAAGCGCAGTGCATCAGACATCAGACCCAGCTCACTCACAGCCCATTTCACTGGAATAGGATTGGCCTCGACAAACATAGCGTCGTGCACCGGGCCAAGTTTGGCATCCAGGGCAGCTGCTGTTGCCTCATCCCCGGAAATAGCCGCAGCGCACATCTCTGACATCAGTCTTGGCGCAACATTGGCAGTGACAGATATATCGCCTTTGCCGCCCAACAGCATCAGTTCCCGGGCACTGTGATCGTCGCCAGAGTAGATAGCAAAATCTGCCGGGCATTGCTCTATAAGCTGTTTAGCACGAGTCAGGTCACCGGTAGCCTCTTTAATACCAACAATATTGTCGATAGCGGCAAGGCGCAAGACTGTCTCTGGCAGCATATCGCAGGCGGTGCGACCTGGCACGTTATAGAGAATCTGACTGATATCAACTGCATCGGCAATTGCTTTATGGTGCAGATAAAGCCCTTCCTGAGTCGGTTTATTGTAATAGGGAGTCACCAGCAGGCAGGCATCTGCGCCAGCTTCCTTGGCCGCGCGGGTCAAGACAATGGCTTCTGCGGTACTGTTGGCACCAGTCCCGGCAATAACTGGAATTTTGCCAGCAGCGTGGTCAACCACAAAGCGGATAACACTGCTGTGTTCAGAGACGCCGAGAGTGGCAGATTCACCAGTGGTACCCACTGCAACAATAGCGTTGGTGCCCTGTTCTATATGCCATTCCACAAGACCTTTTAGCGCGTCCCAATCCACCTCCAGGGAACCTGAATGCATGGGAGTAACCAGTGCGACAATGCTTCCGCTAATCATCTCTTTTCCTTACTTTTGCCCGCGCCTCTAACAAGCGCTCAATGGTACTGTCGGCAATCCCCTGACACAAGGGAAACCTTAACTTCGGCCCTGCTCAGGGGACGATTTACTTTTTGCGTTTCTTTTTTCTGTCCGGCAGGCCATACAAATCCGCTTCAGACTCTGGCCGGTTCTTAAACCGCCTGTGAACCCACAAATACTGTTCCGGTTGCAGCAGAATAAATTCTTCGACGATTTTATTGATACGGGTAGCATCCACCAAGTCATCGCCACTGGGGAAATCTTCCAGCGCAGGATACACAGTGATTTTATAACCCTGAGAACCAGGCAGCCTAATATGACTAAAAGGCACCACAGCAGCACCGGTCTTTTCGGCAAACCTGGCCGTGGCATAGACCGTAGCAGCTTGAATACCGAAAAATGGTGCGTACAAACCTTGCTGCAGACCATAATCCTGATCCGGGCCATACCAGAGTCTGCGGCCTGCCTTGAGGGCCTTCATAGTGCCACGGACATCCCTGCGCTCATAGATAACATCGGTGCTGGTGCCCTTATGAAGCCGCCCCCGTGCCTGGATAAAATCATAGACAGGATTGCCATGGGCCCGATACATGCCGTCTCTGGCAATCACCGTACCCAGTGCGGCAGTTCCTATTTCCAGCGTAGTGAAATGGATTCCCAGCAGCATAGTGCCGCGCCCTTCCTCTACCGCCAGATTTTCCAGGCCCTCGAATTGGAGTAATTTGCTAAACCTTTCTTTTGACCACCACCAGGCGATACCCACTTCCATCACTGCAATACCAGTACTGATAAAGTTGGCCCGCAACATAGCTCGCTGTTCTTGATCGCTGAGATTTGGGAAGCACAGCTGAATATTGCGGTGAGCAATGGTCCTGCGGCGATTGGGAATACTGTGCAGCAGCAGGCCCAGAGCAGTTCCCAGTTTTAACAACACAGGGAACGGCAGTATTGTGACCGCCCGCCAAAGACCAAACAGCAACCAGGTCGACCAGAGGCGAGGATGCAATAGATTAGGTGTAAAAACCGCGCCTTTAGATTGCATGGGCTGCTGAGCTCATTAAATAATCAGGTTGTTAATGGCGACTTCCGGATTCACATCAGCATCGTAATCAACACCGTCCATCTCGAAGCCAAACAGTTTGAGAAACTCTTCTTTGTAACCTTTAAAGTCAGTTAGCTCAGACAGATTTTCGTTGCTGATATTAGACCAGGCGTCGGCTACCGCAGCCTGAACATCGGGCTGCATCTCCAGCTCATCCACTCGCAGACGGCCCTCTTCATCAGTGCGCGGTGCGCCGCTGTACAGACATTCGGTAAACAGGCGATAGAGCTGTTCAATACAGCCCTCATGGGTACCGTTTTGTTTCATTTCCTTAAACAGCATGGCCAGGTACAGGGGCATAATCGGGATTGCCGAACTGGCCTGGGTCACAACAGCTTTGAGTACAGAGACTCGGGCATCGCCACCATGGGCCCCGAGCTTATCTCTGATTGCCAGTACTTTGGTATCCAGATCTTTCTTGGCTTGGCCAATGGTGCCATCCCAGTACAGATCCCAGGTGATTTTTTCACCAATATAGGTGAATGCTGTGGTCTTGGCTCCATCGGCCAGCACGCCAGCTTCACCCAGAGCATCAATCCACATCTGCCAGTCTTCACCGCCCATCACAGCAACGGTGTCATCGATCTCCTGCTGGCTGGCTGCTTCGAGGCTAAATTCCTGGATTTCTTCTTTATCTGTATTGACACCGCGCATGGTGACATCTTTGCCAACCGGCTTTAGGGTGCTGTTAAAGACTTCACCGCTGACAGGATGCTGGCGTCGAGGTGCCGCAAGGCTGTAGATAACCAGGTCAATCTGCCCCAGGTCTTCTTTAATAGTATTGATAACCTTGTCTTTTACCTCAGTGGAAAAAGCGTCGCCGTTAATGCTTTTGGCATACAGGCCATCCTGCTCAGCGAACTGGTGAAATGCTGCGCTGTTATACCAGCCAGCGGTGCCAGGTTTGCGATCAGTGCCCGGCTTTTCAAAAAATACACCCAGCGTTGAAGCGCCGGAGCCGAAGGCCGCGGTGATTCGCGCCGCCAAGCCGTAGCCTGTGGAGGAACCGATTACCAGTACTCGCTTTGGTCCATCTATGGCACCCTGAGATTTAATAAAATCAATCTGGTTTTTTACATTGGCCTCGCAGCCAGTTGGGTGTGTGGTAATACACATAAAGCCGCGAACGCGGGGCTTGATAATCATGCAAATCTCTCCATAGTCTATCGAGTAAAATATCGCTGCAGGCTGCTGCGCCATCAAGTCGGGCATCATACATCAAATGTCGCTAAAACTCAGGGGCTGAGCTGAGTTTTTCATTGACACAAGCCATTCATACCTGCACATTTATCGACGGCGAGATTTGATCAGATCAGGGCTCGATTGCGTACTGTTACAACCAAACAGACAACTACAATTCATAGACCATGGCTTTAATTGATTAATGTCAGCTGCAGATATAACAGCTCTACCCTACCCATTTTTGCGCCCTGAATTTCTCCAGGCTCTGGAGACCAGCAAAAGTGCCTGTGCAGTCACAGGCTGGGAGCCAATTCATCTGGCTCTAGATACAGGCTCTCAGCAAACCGTAATGCCTCTGTATCTCAAGGATCACAGTATGGGCGAATATGTCTTCGACTATGCATGGGCCAATGCCTACCATGACAATGGTCTGGACTACTATCCCAAGCTGCTCACAGCGATACCATTTACCCCATCCACTGGACCCAGAATAACAGGGCTGGACAGCCTGGATACAGATCATGGCCAGCAGCTGTTTGAAGAGGTCCTGGCAGTGGCCGAGGAGACCGGTGCATCCAGCTGGCATATGCTGTTCCCCAGTGATCAACAGCTGGCATTATTTGAGGACTCAAGACTGCTGCAGCGCAACGGGGTGCAATACCAATGGTTTAATCGCGACTACCAGAGTTTTGATGACTATTTAAGTGGGCTGAACTCCCGCAAACGCAAGATGGTGCGCAAAGAGCGCTCAGAGGTATCAGCGCAGAATATTACGATTGAAGTATTACAGGGGGAGCGGATTACCAGTGATATCTGGCAGCTTTTCTATATGCTCTATGAGCGTACCTATGCCAAGCGTAACGGCACCAGAGGATATTTAACAGAGGAATTTTTTACCCAGATTGGTGAGACCATGCCGGAGCAAATTGCTATGGCTGTGGCTCGTCAGGGGGGTATTCCCATTGCCTGCGCGCTGTACTTCTTTGATCAGGACACATTGTATGGCCGCTACTGGGGCAGCGCTGGTGAATTCTCTTGCCTGCATTTTGAACTTTGCTATTACTCAGGTATTGAATTTGCCATTAGCAAAGGTCTGCAAAAATATGATGCGGGAGCCCAGGGTGAGCATAAAATTATTCGTGGTTTTGAGCCGATTAAAACCCATTCACTGCACTGGATAGAGCATCCACAGTTTAGGCAGGCGATTAAGCGATTTTTGGATTCCGAGCAGCTGGGTATTGAGCAACATATACAGCAGGCCCGAGCCATATTGCCATTTAGGAAAACCGACTAGCATCCACTAACCAAAAAACTATTCAGCCTACCAGGCACCGGTATTTTCCATGGAGGCCCAGGGCTCCTGTGATGGAAGCCTGTCGCCTCGCTGCAGTAATTCGATCGAA
>JABJOY010000008.1 GCA_018664075.1 Porticoccaceae bacterium
CGCGTTAACAAATATCTGCATGGGCTAAAGAAACTGTTGGAGCGAGGATGGATTAAGTGGTTTTAGTTTCAGATTCGGGACAGATTTCTTTTCGTGTTTCGAGAACAAAAAAAATGGTTATTTTTCAGAGGTCTTTATTAATCTTCGCTAAGAATTCGAACCTAGGATTTGATAACTTATAGTTCATTCATTAAAGTTTAGCCAGAACCATTGGGACTTAATCTGACAATAACAACCCACATAAGTGGGTTGTTATCGTCAACAATAGACAATCCAAGTAGCAGATGTGTCAGTCAAGACTATTTTTTCGGTGTCCAAATAATGGAAACAATCATGATAGCTACAATTGCCAAAAAGATCATCTGCATTGGCATTGGTGATGTCACTGGCAATTCAGTTGTACCAACATATTCGATAAATTTATCGGAAAATACTGAACGGGACTCCAAAAGATCAAGGTTATATGCAGTAATAACCCAAGTTGATGTAGCTAGAGTCATTGCCATCCAAGTTCCAGCAACTATCAGCAGGCCGAAAGCGGTAGAGACTAACTTTTGAACTACGTTGGCATCTTCATTTTCTCTAGTCATATTTGCAACTCTAAGAGCAAGCCAAATTGCAATTATGCTTCCTATAAAGCTTGTGACACCAACTAATCTGCCGCTGTTAAATAGTGTGTAAATCTCATATTCAGTCATTCTCTTCCCCTTTTATTATTAAGTTTTATTTTCTTAAAAAGCGGTTTAAGTCTATATTTATACAATCATGAATACAATACTGACTTGCAAGCGTCTTTAATGACATTTAATGTAGTGCTGTCAATGTATTCTGATGAGTTTAAACTTTAATATCCAAGGCGTCATAGCCAGTTATGAACTTTATTCCCTATGCAATCCCAGTATTTTTATTATTAATCGTTATTGAGCTTTTTTGGGGATGGTGGAAAGGCAACAATACCTACAGAGCTAATGACAGTATCAATAGCCTCAGTCTCGGGTTGCTAAGCACAGTCACCAAATTTGTGTTTCTCAATATTGGTTTGCTAGTGTTTTCTGGCATTGAAGAAAATTACGCAATCTGGGCATTCAACAGCTCCTCCCTCGGCCATTGGCTACTGGCTATCTTGCTGTATGACTTTCTCTATTACTGGTTTCACCGTGTGAGCCATGAGCGACAGTTTTTCTGGGGCTCTCATGTGGTCCATCATCAGAGTGAAGATTACAATCTGAGCACTGCTCTGCGCCAGACCAGCACCAGCTTTTTTACCACCTGGGTATTTTTTATTCCGTGTTTTTTTCTCGGCATGCCGATCACCATGTATGTCAGCATAGCCTCTGCACATCTGATCTATCAGTTTTGGGTGCACACACAACATATCTCCACCTTGGGATTTTTAGAATGGTTTATGGTCACTCCCTCAAACCACCGGGTGCACCATGCACAGAATCCGGATTATATTGATAAAAATTACGGTGGCCTGCTGATTATCTGGGATCGACTGTTTGGTACCTTCCAAAAAGAGCACAGGGAACAACCAGCTATCTATGGTATTCGCGTACCACTGGCAAGCTGGAATCCAATCTGGGCAAATTTACATATCTTTATCAATATGGCCATGGACGCCTGGCGCACAGCCAACTGGCTAGATAAATGGCGTGTTCTCTGGTCGCGAACCGGCTGGCGGCCTGAGGATGTTGAGATACTCTACCCGGCGCAAAAATCCAACCTCGACCAGTTTGAGAAATACAACCCTGATCTGAGCCTCCTGACTAATGGCGCAATTGTTGCCCAGTATATTTTGCTGTCAGTTTTTCATTTATGGAGTGCCGGACAGGTGGCTCAGCTTTCTTATGGCTTAGTCTGGGCTACAGTGGCAATACAGGCTTATACATTGGTGGTAATCGGGGCTATTTTGGATGGCAAACCTTTTGCCCGGCGATTGGAGCAGTCCAGATTGCTGGTTCTGGCGACGGGCCTGTACAGCAGCTTCTCGCTGAATCTTATTACCATTGACTGGCTCTATTTTGGCATTGGCGCTCTGCTGCTTAGTGCTGCTGTCATGTGGCTCAGCTTAAAGCCGACCATGGCACCGGTATCCAGCAAAACTGAACTGGCATAAAAAAGCCCGCTGTAAGACGGGCTTTTTGACTGTCTGTCACAGCACCGGATTACATTCTCGCATAGGACTGGGTAACCACTTCGCCATTGTAGGTAAATGACTGAGTGAAGTGGTTTTCGTCAACCAGTTCCATTTTCACTTCATTGACGGTACCTTCATAATCCGCAAATGAGCTTATCATAGCAGTTTCAACCGCGTTACCATCAGCATCCACAGTGAAGGATCCAAAACCAAAGTCCTGACCGTTTTCGCCTTTGTAAACCACATTCTGCAACCAGATAAAGTGACCGCCACCAATCATCTTGGTTTCAGAGAAAGCCGTCATATCGGGATCACCAGACTCTCGGGCTTCAAGGGCCCAAAGACCATCAAAAGGCGAGGTTGCCGTTGAAGCTGTGTTCCATACTTCAACCATATCCAGCAGACGACCACCTTCATATTCCATACCGATAATGGTTTGTTCAAAACCCGTGGCTGTCTGATCAATAGCGACATCAAAGCTATAACCGGAGACCGGGCCATTGTGATTCACTCTGGGCACCTCAACCATGACACCATTTGACCAGCTGGCATCGCCTGCGCCCACATCAATGCTCTCAGTCTGGGCATTGTTAAAGGCATACATAAAGCGGCCATTGGAGTAGATCTTTATTTGATCACGGGTATATTGGCTGACCTCACCATTTTCAGTCACCGTAACGCCCTCAATTAAGTAGGCGCCATCTGGCAGAGCTTCGCTAACTTCTGGAGCCTCTGTTGCATCAGTTGTTGCAGCTGGTGCTGGAGTGGGTTCACTAGAGCAGGCGCCCAAGGCCATAATGGTAGAGATAAGAAATAATGATTTAACGCTCATTGCAGGTTCCCTCGAGATTGTAATTGTAATATCAGACATTAACCTTACCTATCAGGGTATTTTATGTATAGGTCAGCAGGGACCACTCACCGCAGCGGTGGTCGTTTCGTCCTATTTGATTGTGTATAAACCCGCTTTGACGTTTTAAATCACCCGATTGGGATTAAGGATACCTTTGGGGTCCATGGCCTGCTTGAGGGTTTTCATCAGCGCAATTTCACTGTCGCTGCGCGACTGATCGAGGAAACCCCTTTTCAGCACACCCACACCATGCTCGGCGGTAATGGCACCGGAATACTCACCAATCATCAGCATAATATCCCTATTAATGGCGACTTTATCTTCTTCCCTGCCGGTGTAGGCGCACACATGCAGATTGTTATCACCTATATGGCCAAACAGCAGCACACCTATATTGGCGTATTTCTGCTTCAGACGCTGATCCAGATCTGCGGCAAAAATACCTATATCTGCAATGGGCAGGCTGACATCCTGATTGGACACCGGGCCCAGCACTTTGAACAACTCGCCAATGCCATCTCTGATCTGCCAGAATTTTTCCGCATCCTGATGGGTCTTGGCAACCAGGGCATCCGTAATAAGCCCGGCTTCAAGTTGGGCGAACAGCGCCGCCTCAAATCGTTCTGCGCCAGACACAGAGTCATTATCTTTGTACTCAACCAGTAAATAAAACGGATGGTCTTCAGCGAACGGATTTTGCAGATCGGACTCCACCTGCAAAACCTTGTTGTAATAGTTATCCCACATCAGTTCAAAACCAGTCAGGCCCGGGCCCAGACTGCGCTTCAGTTCCGCCAACAATGTGGTGACAGATTTATAATCAGGCAAGGCGCAGAGTGCGGTATGGGAACTATTAGCTTTGGGTTGCAGCTGTAACACTACTCTGGTGACAATACCCAGAGTACCCTCTGAGCCAATAAACAGATGCTTCAGATCGTACCCAGAATTATTTTTAACCATTTTATTCATGGCATTGATTACAGTGCCATCTGCCAGCACCGCCTCAAGGCCAAGTACTAGGGCTCTAGTCATGCCATAGCGAATCACTTCAGTACCACCTGCATTGGTCGCCACATTGCCACCAATCTGACAGCTACCCCGAGCACCTAGATCCAGCGGCATAAACAGACTGTGCTCGGCAGCGCTATCCTGCAGCACCTGCAGTGGCGTTCCAGCCCAGGCGCTGACGGTCATGGCAGTGGTATCAATATCCTCAATCCCGTTCATGCGTTCAAGGGAGATAGCAAATTCAGAAGCCTGAGGCGTTGCGCCACCAGCCAGACCAGTTAAGCCCCCTTGCACGACCACGGGCTGATCATACTCATGGCACAGAGCCATAATTTGCGATAGTTCATCGGTGGTTTTGGGTTTTAATAATGCGCTGGGCTTGCAGGGATCTGCGCCGCTCCAGTCAGCAAAATATTTTTCACTGATGTCATCGGCGAGGAATAAGGTGTTTTTATCAACGACGGCTGTGAGGCGGTCAATTAAAGTTTGCATTTGAACTGCTGCCAGAGAATTTAATTGCAGTTTAACCTACAACTCAGACTGTCTACCACTTGTCCTCATAGGTTTCCAACCGATCAAAAGACTCACCGATCAGCACACCCAATTCGCGCTGCTCACCTTCTTTGAGATGCACTGCGGGTCGACCATGGGCAAAGCGGTAGTTACAGATAAGCGCAACATCGCCAACTTCCCAGGCAATAGGAATACCATAATCATCGTAGATTTTGATAAACAGCTGCTTCTCTTCCGTTGTCATTTCCGAACCATCACCGAAGGTCAGCTTTAACGGACGCTCATCGGCAGCCAGATGCTGCACCAGCGGCCAGGTATCAAACCAGATGCTGTCATCGGCCATGCTGCTGTAGAGTAGATTGCGATCCAGATGCGGGAAATATTCAAACGCAGAAATATAGAACTTGGTTTTCAACAGGCGGCCCGGACCCCATTCAGCTTCCAGACCTCGGCGCTGGGCTTCAGCCAGAGCCTCATCCGGATCTTCCGTCAGCATAGATTGCTGCCAATGGTTGTAGACACCAATATCGAGGCGATCAACAAAGGACTCACGATCCGACAGATTGCGGTGGTAGCAGAGGCCCAACGTTTTTAACTTTTGACCAAACTCCGTCGCCAGCAGCGCATCTGTCGCCTGCAAGTTGTCAGAGACATAGGTATGGCCGCCCTCACTGGGCATTTTGTGTGCCATAAAGCTGACCATCTTGGTACTCGACCCAATATAGGCCATCTCATGGTGGTAGTGCAGCCAGGCTTCCAAGGGCGCTCCCACCTCATAGACATTCTTTTCAATGATTTTGCGCGGGTTGGCGCCGCCTTCGTATTGGCGCTCGTTTTTTAGCACCTGAGTGGCAATCAGGCGCATCGCCTGCAAATCGTCTAACCCTGTATTGATAACATGAACCAGCCCCACCTCATCAAAGGTCTGCTGCATGCGTTCGGCAAGCTCTTTACTGGCAACTAGGGGCGCACCATTAATCCGGTATTCATTGCCATCAATGACAAACAGTTCTGGAGATATAGCAGGCGTGCCAGTCCACCACTTGGGCTCAGTGATATTGGGTAATGGCGCAAAGGCTTCAGCTGTATTGGCAGACATCTTTTGTTCTCTAGGGTCGAAATTAAAAAAGC
>JABJOY010000058.1 GCA_018664075.1 Porticoccaceae bacterium
CAGAGCAATCATCAAACCGCCCAGCCAGATACAGCGCACAAATGGCTTTACCTGCAGCCGGACAGCCCAGGCCTGACCTTCTAGGGGCTCGGCGAGAGAAACATAGAGATCACGGCTGAGGGCAGCATCAATAGCGGCTTCGGTCATCACCTGCCCGCCAGCTTTGTAGTTTCGCTTTTCCGGTAGCATCACAGTGCTAAAGCCTGACTCAGACTGCACCTTGATCTGCCCCCTGTAGGCAATATAGTTAGGTCCCTGAACCTGCTCGACACCGGCAAATTCAAACTCATAATCGGCCACCTGTGCTGTATCTCCCGGCATCATGCGCACATCAATCTGGGCATCATAGATACTACTGAGGCCAACACCTAGAATGCACACAGCCAGGCCTATATGGGCGCAGACCATACCCCAATAGCTACCGGACAGGCGCCTGATATGACCCACTTTGCCCCCCAGTTTGTCGGACAGATCTGTCAACGTCATGGTGACCACCCAGAAAAACAGCAGCAGAGTAAACACAGCGCCGAAGGAATAACTTTCCCAGGACATCTGCGGCGCTAAAAAAAGCGGCAGCGCCAGAGCTGCACAAACCGAGACTATCCCAGGTATAACCCCTTTGTTGAGCAACAGCGAAGCATCGGTTTTTTTCCATCTGGTAAAGGCCGCAAATCCAACACTTAGCGCCAGACCGGACATTAGCGGCACAAAAAAGAAATCAAAATAGGGAGGGCCAACAGAAATCTTGCCCAGATCCAATACATCGGCCAGCAATGGGTACAGGGTACCCACCAGAATCATGGCCATGGAACTGACCAGCAAAATATTATTTACCAGCAACATCATCTCTCTCGACCAGGCCCCATAACCGGCTGCCTTGTGCATGGCCGGGCCGCGCAGGGCAAACAGCAACAGTGAACCGCCAATGACCACAGCCAAAAACGCCAGAATAAACACCCCTCGCTCAGGGTCACTGGCAAAGGCATGTACCGAGGTCAAAATACCGGAGCGAACCAAAAAGGTGCCCAGCAGACTCAGGGAGAAGGCAAAGATCGCCAGCAGCAAAGTCCAGCTGCGGAACACACCGCGCTTTTCCGTCGCTGCGATACTGTGCACCAGAGCCGTACCCACTAACCAGGGCATAAATGACGCATTCTCTACCGGATCCCAGAACCACCAGCCGCCCCAGCCCAGCTCGTAATAGGCCCACCAGCTGCCAAGGGTGATACCTATGGTCAGAAAAACCCAGGCCAAATTAATCCAGGGCCGCGACCAGCGTGCCCAGGCACTGTCAAACTGTCCACCGATCAGGGCGGCAATAGCAAAGGCAAAGGGCACAGCAAAACCCACATAGCCCATGTACAACATGGGCGGATGCACAATAAGACCAAAATCCTGCAGCAGAGGATTGAGGTCCCCCCCCTCCAGCGGTGCAACGGGCAAAATGCGTTCAAACGGGTTGGAAGTCAGCAGCAGAAATAGCGCAAACCCAACAGCGATAGCGCCCAGTATCGACAGCACTCGAGCAGAGAGCTGCAGAGGTAGATCCCGACTGAACATTGCCACAGCCCCAGACCAGCCAGCGAGAATCAATGCCCACAGCAGCAGCGAGCCCTCGTGAGCGCCCCAAACCGCGCTAAATTTAAACCGGTCCGGGAGCAAAGTATTAGAGTTATTGGCCACATATCTAAGGGAGAAATCATCCAGCAAAAAGGCATTGGCCAGGCAGGCAAAAGACAGGCCCATAAAGACAAACTGACCCACAGCCATAGAGCGGCCCAGCTCCATCCAGCTGCGGTAACCATTAAAGGACCCGAGCATGGGCACCAGCGCCTGAACTAGGGCAAAACACAGTGCGACAATTAAAGCTGCATGTCCCAACTCAGGCGTCATTGCGCTGCTTCCTGTCGCTGCTTGCTCTCATAGGCGGCATTCATTGCGTCAGCCACCTCGGGAGGCGTGTAATTCTCATCATGTTTAGCCAGCACTTCATTGGCCTGCAACACCAGGTTTTCATCCAGCTTGCCCGAAGCAATAGCGGCCTCGCCCTCGGCAAACAGGTCGGGAAGAATACCGCCGTACTGCACATCCAATGTAGCCATACCATCGGTGACAGTAAATCGAACATCCAGAGAGTCTGGTGAGCGCACCACAGAGCCGTCAACCACCATACCGCCAGCCCTTATGTTGACCGACTGGGGCGCTTCCCCTGCGGCAATCTGTGCCGGGGTATAAAAGTAATTGGCATTCTGACCAATCATATAAGCTATAAGTCCCACCACCAGAGAGGCGGTAACTACAATAAGAATCACCATCTGCAGGCGCTGTTTACGTATTGGGTGCATTATTGCTTTTCCTCCCCGGCCCCGCGGCGCCGCTGCTCCCGGCGCAACTGCCGGGCAATAGATTTTAAATTGGCGCGATGTAACTGCAATGGCCGCACCAGCAGCCAGCCCATCACCAACAAGGACACCAGCACAGCAGTCCAGACATAGGGGCCATGACCTGCCATCTCCATCATCTGCTGAAAACTATCAAACTGAAACTTCATTCTTCAGCCTCCCATGCTGCGACTTTATCAGCCTGCAATGCCAGCTCACAGACCCATGCTGCTTTGCGCTCGCGCTGCAATATCTCAGCGCGGGTAAATAAAATTAATGCCAGAGCATAAAAGCAGTAGAGAGCGATAATCATCATCAACAGAGGCTGGAACATATCAATATGCATGCTCGGGGCTGAGGTCAGCTTGATAGTGGCTGGCTGATGCAATGTGTACCACCAGTCCACAGACTTGTAGATAATCGGAATATTGACTGTACCTACCAGAGCCAGAATAGCGCTGGCCTTATTGCCAGACTCCTGACTGTGAAATGCATATTGCAGCGCCAGCACCCCCAGATAGAGAAATAGCAAAATCAACATAGAGGTAATGCGCGCATCCCAAACCCAGTAAGTGCCCCAAGTAGGCTTGCCCCAGACAGCACCGGTAAACAGCGCCAAAAAGGTCAGTGCAGCGCCAATGGGAGCGGCTGATTTCATCACCATATAGCTGAGCTTCATTTTCCAGATCAAACCGATAGCACCGGCAATTGCCATCAGATAATAACCAGCCAGAGCTAGGAACGAGACAGGAACATGGAGATAAATAATACGAAAACTATTGCCCTGCTTGGCATCCTGAGGCGCATAGCCGAGCCCCCAGACCAGACCAGTAGTTAATAACAGCAATGTCAGGGTCCACAGCCATGGCAGCCAGCGACCTGTGGTTTCATAGAACCAGCGCGGAGATCCCAGTCGATAAAACCATGTCCAATCCCGATTTGAAGCCATAATCTACAAAACCCTTAAAAGTTAATTGCTGCTAACCAGCCGCAGCGCACCAGCAATGGCCAATGGACAGAGCGCAATCGCTGCGCAGAGCATGGCCGCCAATATTGCCAGAGGCCCCAACCAGTTAAATCCATCCACCGCGGTCTGCACCGCAGCACTGCCGAAAATAATCACTGGTATATACAGCGGTATCACCAATATGGACAACAGTAAGCCACCTTTGCGCAATGATACGGTCAGCGCCGCACCCACTGCACCAATCAGACTTAGGCAAGCGGTGCCTACAGCTAAACTGGCCATCATCGGCACCATGGCCACTGGGGGCAGTGACAGCATCAGACCAATAAGCGGCGACACCATTGTCAGGGGCAGACCTGTCACCAACCAATGGGCTGTGACCTTGCCCAACACTGGCAGTGCCAGCAGTTGCGGGGCAATTAACATCTGCTCCAGAGAACCATCCTGGTGGTCTGTGGCAAATAACCCCTCTGTCGACAGCAAGGTTGCCAATAGCGCCATCACCCACATCATACCCGGAGCCAGCTCCGCCAGTCGCTCCGGATCAGGGCTTACTCCCAGAGGAATCAATATGGACACCAGTAAAAAGAACATCAACGGGCTGGCCGCCTCACCCAGTCGCCGGTAGGACAGCAACAAATCGCGCTTTAAATAGGCAGTAAAACCTATATTACTCATTGCTGTTGCTCCCGATCTGAATGGGGCTCAATACTGTATTTACGAACCTTATCCATAGCCAGATCTTGGTGGGTCGAGAGCAATATGCAGCCACCGGCAGCTAGATGACTGCCCATACGCGCCTGCAAAATATCTACGCCCTGCTTGTCTATGGCAGTAAATGGCTCATCCAGGAACCAGATTTTAGCCTCAGTCGTGAACAGTCGCGCCAGAGCCACTCGCCTGTGTTGCCCGGCAGAGAGGCTGTAACAGGGCACATCTTCATAGCCGCGCAGGCCAACCTCAGCCAGGGCCGCGTCAATCTCAGGGGCAGAGGTTGTTGCAGGACTCATCCAGCGCAAGTTTTCCTCTGCACTGAGCGTCATCTTCACCGCCGGTTGGTGGCCGATGTAGAGAAGGCTGGCCAGGTACTCATAATGGCAATCAGTAATATTTTCGCCACTAAACAGAATCGAGCCAGATGTAGGCTGCAGCGCACTGGTCAGCAGCCTTAACAATGTGGTTTTGCCAGCACCATTGGGGCCCTCAATCTGCACAATATCCCCCGCCTCAACATTGAAGCTGGCAGGTTCAAAGATATTGCAGTCGTCACGTTCAAAGAACAGGCGATCAACCGATAAGAGAGGCGTTTTGGGCAACAGGTAATTCCGCGGTCTGGTTAATTTTTGCGGCTGGGATTGTAGCAAAATTCAGGCGCGAGATGTTGGCTTTCATGGATTTAACTGGCAGCGTACAAGCGGATGGAATCAGCAGTATTGTCAATCAAAATCATCGTCAAAATCATATTCTTGAACCTGCTTCTGGATACGGGCATCTTCAAGCTTTAACTCCAGACGACGCCTTGACTCCAGCTTCACCTGTGCCTGCTGCTTGTCGGTCAGACTAGGCTCCTCAGTCACCGCTGACTCACCTATATCCCCGTCAACATTTAGTTCATCAAGATCATCGCCCATCACTAAACCTCAGGTTCACAACCTAACAGCTTCCAGTTTCAGTTAAATACGGTACAAAGCGGAAAATAAGTGCAAAATAATCAATCGTCAAGAAAATAAAATAGCCGGGGAATCTATTGTCTGGTCACCAGTCAAACCAGTTAGATTACCCAAACGTAGTTTTCACCGTCACAATAAAGCAGTCAGGCTATTGGAGAAAGCATTTGAATATCCCGGTTTTTACACTTCCCGCCAGGGCTCTGGCCAC
>JABJOY010000059.1 GCA_018664075.1 Porticoccaceae bacterium
AGCAGGTGTTTGAGGAACTGGGCACTGAGCTACCTATTATGATCAGTGGCACCATTACCGATGCCAGTGGCCGCACCCTATCGGGCCAAACGCCAGAGGCGTTCTGGAACTCGGTGCGCCATGCCAAGCCTATTAGTATCGGCCTGAACTGTGCCCTGGGGCCCAAAGAGCTACGCCCTCACCTGCTGGAAATTTCCACTGTGGCCGACACCATGGTCAGTGCCCACCCCAATGCCGGACTGCCCAATGAGTTTGGTGGCTATGATTTGGATGCACTGAATATGGCTGAGACGGTGGCAGAATTTGCCGGAGCCGGCCTACTTAATATTGTCGGCGGCTGTTGCGGTACCACGCCGGAACATATTCGCACCATTGCCGATGCCGTGGCCAACATCAAGCCTCGACAGATTCCCAGCATCGAGCCAGCCTGCCGCCTGTCTGGTTTAGAGCCCTTTACTATCAAGGCAGACTCATTATTTGTGAATGTGGGTGAGCGCTGCAATGTGACTGGCTCGGCGGTGTTTAAGCGGCTGATTCTGGAAGAGAATTACGATGCCGCGCTGGCGGTTGCGCGCCAGCAGGTGATTAATGGTGCGCAGATTATTGATGTGAATATGGACGAAGGCATGCTTGAGTCATTGCCGGCCATGGTCACCTTTTTACATCTGGTTGCCTCGGAGCCAGAGATCTCCCGAGTGCCAATTATGGTGGACTCCTCCAAATGGGAGGTGATTGAAGCTGGCCTGAAATGTATTCAGGGCAAGTCGGTGGTCAATAGCATTAGCCTTAAAGAGGGCGAAGCGGAGTTTATTGAAAAAGCCAAACTGTGCAAAAAGCACGGTGCAGCTATTGTGGTGATGGCTTTTGATGAAGACGGCCAGGCCGACAATCTTAAGCGTCGCCAGCAAATCTGCCAGCGCAGTTACGACCTGCTGGTTGATCAGATTGGTTTCCCGGCGGAAGATATTATCTTTGACCCCAATGTATTTGCGGTTGCTACTGGTATTGAAGAGCACAATCGCTACGGCCTGGATTTTATTGAAGCGAGCGGCTGGATCAAACAGAACCTGCCCCATGCGCTGATTAGTGGCGGCATCTCTAATGTGTCGTTTTCATTTCGCGGCAATAACCCGGTGCGGGAGGCTATTCACTCGGTATTTCTCTACCACGGGATTCGCGAAGGTCTGAGCATGGGTATTGTTAATGCTGGGCAGTTGGCGGTGTATGACGACTTGCCCACAGAGCTGCGGGATGTGGTTGAAGATGTGGTGTTATTCCGCACCCCTGAGGGCACAGAAAACCTGCTGGCAATTGCCGATAAATACCGCGGTGATGGCTCTACCCAGGCTAAAACCGAAGATCTGAGCTGGCGTGAGGGCAATGTTAATCGCCGCCTGGAGCATGCGCTGGTTAAAGGTATTACCGAGTTTATTGAAGAAGATACGGAGCAGGCGCGCCAACAGGCCGATCGCCCACTGCATGTAATTGAAGGCGCCCTGATGGACGGCATGAATATTGTGGGTGACCTGTTTGGCTCCGGCAAAATGTTTCTGCCTCAAGTGGTGAAATCTGCCCGGGTTATGAAGCAGGCAGTGGCCTATTTGCAGCCCTTTATTGAAGCGGAAAAAGATGAAGCGGCCAGCACCAATGGCAAGATTCTGATGGCGACGGTTAAGGGCGATGTCCATGATATTGGCAAAAATATTGTCGGTGTGGTGCTGCAGTGCAATAACTATGAGGTGATTGACCTCGGCGTGATGGTGCCTGCAGAAAAGATATTGCAAACCGCCAAGGAACAAAACGTAGATATTATTGGCCTCTCTGGTCTGATTACCCCCTCGCTGGATGAGATGGTGACCCTGGGCAAAGAGATGGAGCGCCAAGGTTTTGATGTACCCCTTATGATTGGTGGCGCAACTACGTCCAAAGCCCATACAGCGGTAAAAATCGCCCCGACTTACCAGCGCAATCAGACCATCTATGTGTCCGATGCCTCGCGGGCAGTTGGTGTGGCCAGCAAGTTAATTAGCACAGAGCATCGCGATGCCTTTGTGGCCGAGATTCAGCGTGACTACGATGCTGTGCGACTGCGCACGGCCAACCGTACCTCAAGGGGAACATTGTTTGCTTATTCTGACGCGGTCAAACAAAAGCCTCAGCTGAACTGGCGAGACTACCAACCCGAGATTCCCAATACACTGGGTGTCACTGTGCTGGATGATTATCCCCTGGAAGCACTGGTGCCCTATATTGACTGGACACCCTTCTTTATCACCTGGGATCTGGTGGGCAAATACCCGAAGATTCTCAACGATGAAGTCGTGGGCGAAGCTGCGCAGAATCTCTTTGAGGATGCCCAGAAACTGCTTAAAGATATTATCGACAATAAGCGTTTAACGGCGCGAGCGGTGTTTGGCCTGTGGCCTGCCAATACGGTTAACCATGATGATATTGAGATTTATGCACAGGACGGCTCAACCGCCGCCACATTGCATCAGATTCGCCAGCAGATTCAGAAGCCCGGTGCCAGTGAAGAACTGGCCTCGCTGGCAGACTTTATTGCCCCCAAAGAAACCGAATTAACAGACTATATAGGTGCCTTTGCGGTGACCACTGGTATTGGGGCCGATGAGCTAGCGGCACAATATGAAACCGCCCATGATGACTACAATGCCATTATGGTCAAAGCATTGGCCGACCGTCTGGCGGAAGCCTTTGCCGAGCATTTGCACGAGCGAGTGCGGCGGGAACACTGGGGCTATGCCGCCGATGAGACACTGGATAATGAAGCGCTGATCAAAGAGAAGTACCGCGGTATTCGCCCTGCGCCCGGCTACCCGGCCTGCCCTGACCATACGGAAAAAGGCACGCTGTTTAAGCTGCTGGATGTGGAAAATAATATTGGTCTGGCGCTGACCGATAGCTATGCCATGAGCCCGGCGGCAGCGGTCAGTGGCTGGTACTTTGGTCACCCGGATGCCAAGTATTTTAATACGGGGAAAATCGATGGTGATCAGGTAGAATCGCTGGCGCAGCGCAAAGGGCTTTCGGTTCCCGAGTTGGAGCGCTGGTTGACGCCTATTCTTAATGACTGACGAGCATTGGACATTTGATGAACGATAAAACCCCTGAACAGAAACCCAAAAAGCCTGGCCTGGGCTCGCTGGTGAAAAGTATTTTGGCTGCGGCCATTGGTGTGCAGACGGATAAAAACCGCGAGAAGGATTTTACCCAGGGCAGTCCTCTGGCGTTTATTATTGGTGGGTTTGTTTTTACCGCGCTGTTTATATTCACCATTGCGATGATTGTGGGGATTGTTACCAGTTAGGTTGGATCTCTCTCCCTACTGCGTGACAAAATCCTCTATCCCCAACCCCAATATGCTCTCGGAACCAGCCTGCAGCGATGTCAAATATGCCCTATTGCGCGGCAGAATCTGGGTAGCAAAAAATCCTGTGGTAGCCAGTTTCTGGTTATAGAAGCGGTCATCGGAACCATTATCCAGGTGTTTCTGCGCCGCTATGGCCAGGCGCACCATGCACCAGTAGGACACAGAGTTACCAAACAGCATCATAAAATTATAGGCCACCGCAGGGCTGTGCTCTGGGTTGCCCAGTACATAATCCAATCCGGCGCGGCAATCGGCTACTGCTGTCTGCAGCGCCACGGTTAACTCGTTCGACTTGCTCTGGGCAGTGGCTTCCATCTCTGCCAGCAATTTAGTCAGAGTCTCACCGCCATCCCGCAGGCATTTGCGGCCAATAAAGTCCAGCGCCTGAATACCATTGGTACCTTCATAAATAGGCAGAATCCTGGCATCACGCATATGCTGTGCGGCACCGGTCTCTTCAATAAAGCCCATGCCTCCGTGGACCTGAACACCCAGAGAGGTAGATTCCATTGATACTTCTGTACACCAGCCTTTAACCAGCGGAGTCATAATCTCAACCAGCTGAGCATCTGCTGCCCGCTGGGCTTCGTCGGCATGGTGATGGCTGCGGTCTTCAGCGGCAATGGTATAGAAAGACATAGCACGACCAGCTTCTGTCAGTGCACGCATCTGCATCAGCATGCGCTTTACATCCGGGTGATGAATAATCGGCGCATTGCCCTCAACACCCGCCACCTTGCCCTGCACTCGCTCTGAGGCATAGGCCACGGCCTGCTGATAGGCCCGCTCGCCAACACCAATACCCTGATGGCCAACAGACAGTCGGGCATTGTTCATCATGCTGAACATACACATCAGACCCTGATTCAGCGGGCCAACCAAATAGCCAACAGCACCGCCCTTTTCACCAAAGGCCATGGTGCAGGTGGGACTGCTGTGGATGCCCAGCTTGTGCTCGACCCCCACCGGGGCGACATCATTGCGCTCACCCAGACTGCCGTCGGCATTAATCAGAAATTTTGGTACCAAAAACAGCGAAATACCATGGTTGCCCGCTGGTGCATCTGGCAGTCGTGCCAGCACCAGATGGATAACATTCTCGGCCAGCTCATGGTCGCCCCAGGTGATATAGATTTTTTGCCCGCTGACCAGATAATGGTCGCCATTGGGCACAGCTTTGCTTTTTACCGCAGACAGGTCGCTGCCGGCCTGGGGTTCGGTCAGGTTCATGGTACCGGACCAGGCACCGGAAATAAGCTTGGCTAAGTAGGTGTCTTTTTGCTCATCTGTGCCATACAGGTTAAGGGCATGGATAACCCCTCGGCTCAGCATGGGCAGTAGGCTAAAGCCCATATTAGCGGACTGCAGCATCTCCTGAACCGCCACATCAATTACACCGGGCAGACCAGCGCCGTCGTAGGCCTGATCACCGCTCAGGCAGCACCAGCCACCTTCAACCATTTGCTTGTAGGCATCGGCCAGCGCCGGGGCGGTGACCACGGTGCCATTTTTAAGGTGGGCGGGATTAATATCCGATTCCCAATTAGTGGGTGCTACCACCTGCTCAAAAAATCTAGCTGCTTCCGGCACCACAGCTTCGACCATATCCATGCCTGCATCTTCATAGCCGGGCATAGTGCTGTGCTGTGCATAGTTAACCAGCTCTTCAAAAATAAAGAACATTTCCTTTTGCGGTACTTTGTAGGCGCTCATTAGCTAAATTCCTTCGATGGCAGTCGGTTCTGCTGTGTCAATAACCAGTAAAACAATGGCCAACAATATAGTCCAAGCGCTTTGAGTGTAAACCAAAAATCATGACCCAGTGGTCTTAGCTGACAGCTCGACAGGAGGCCTAAAATGACAACAGAAACCGTATTTAAGCCGCAGCAATAGCCAGTTATGAACTACGCTTAAGGGAGCACAGGAGTTGCTATAACGGGACGAAAAAAGACAGGGACGCACAGTGAGCGAGCAACAGTTACAGGCATCAAAACAGCAAATCACCAACCAGGTGAAAGACTATTACAGCAATAGCCTCAACAGCAGCGCTGACTTAAAAACCAGCGCCTGCTGCCCGGCACAGGCACCGCCGGGTTACCTGGCACCATTGCTGGATAATATTCACCCGCAGATTAAAGACAGCTTTTATGGCTGTGGCTCGCCCCTGCCTTTGGCTGCCGAGGGCTGTACTGTGCTTGATCTTGGCTGTGGCACTGGTCGCGATGTGTATCTATTGAGCCAGCTGGTCGGTGAAACCGGTGAGGTTATCGGCATAGATATGACCGACAGACCACTGGATATCGCCCGCAGTCATATTGACTGGCACTGTGACAGATTTACCTATGCCAACCCCAATATGCGTTTTAAAAAGGGCAATATCGAAAACCTCACCAGCTGCGGCATTAAAGATAACTGTATCGATATTATTATCTCAAACTGCGTGATTAACCTGTCGCCGGATAAAGAGGCCGTATTTAAAGAGATTTACCGGGTGCTTAAACCCGGGGGCGAACTATATTTCTCCGATGTATTTGCCGACCGCCGTCTGCCAGCCAATCTACAGCAACATAAGGTCCTGCTGGGGGAATGTCTTGGCGGCGCTCTATATCAGGGTGACTTTGATTTGATGATGCGCAAGGTTGGCTTGACTGACCACAGAATTGTGAGCAAGCGGCCCCTTACAGTGGAAGATAAGACACTGCACGCACTGACGGGCAGTACGCAGTTTTACTCTGTGACTGTGCGCAGCTTTAAGCTTAGGTTTGAGCCTCGGCGGGAAAACTATGGCCAGTTTGCCCGATATCTGGGCACTATTATCCACAGCCCGGACAGCTTTGCGCTGGATCAACAGCTGCAGTTTAAAGCTGAGGTACCAGTGTCGATTGATGGCAATACCGCAATGATTCTAAACCACAGCAGACTGGCGCAGCATTTTAAGGTTCATGGTGAAACTGAACTGCACTATGGTCGATTTGATGCTCGGTTTGATGCTCCTGCTGATGGCAAGCTTACTACTGCAAGCACGGCGACTTCTGGGAGCTGCTGTTAGATGCTGGCAATTATTGGTGGCTCCGGCTTGTATCAATTGGAGGGGCTTGAGATCCGCCAACAGCTGCGAGTTGTGACACCCTTTGGACAGCCCTCAGACCTAATCTACTGCGGTAGCTACACTGGCCAGCCAGTACTGTTTTTAAGTCGCCATGGTCAGGGGCACAGGCTGCTGCCCCATGAGATTAACTACCGCGCTAATATCTTTGCCCTAAAGAAACTCGGTGCCACCCAGGTGCTGTCCATCAGTGCAGCGGGCAGTTTGCGAGAGGAGATAGCGCCTGGTGATCTGGCATTGGTGGAGCAGTACTTTGACCATACCAAAGGTATTAGAAAGGGTTCATTTTTTGGTGCTGGCCTCTGTGCCCATATCAGCACAGCCCAACCCTGCTGCCCGGCTCTGAATGGCGATATTCTGGCGGCGGCACAGCGCATTGAGCAAACAGTCCACAGCCAAACCACCTATGCCTGTGTCGAGGGCCCGAGGCTGGGTACCAGTGCCGAGAGTTATTTCTTGCGCGATGCGGTCAAGGCAGATCTGGTGGGCATGAGCAATATCCCCGAGGCATTTCTGGCCCGGGAGGCACAGATGGCTTACAGCTCTCTATGTCTGATTACTGATTATGATTGCTGGATCGAAGACCAGAGCAAGCATGTAAATGTAGAGCAGTTTTTAAAGATCTATGGCCAGACCCTGGAAAAGGCACATGGGCTATTGACAGAGCTGCTGGCATCAACCCTTAGTCAGCCTCCCCTTGCTGCCCGCACTGCACTGTCCAGCGCTCTGTTAACCGATACATCACAGATTAGTCATGCCCAGCAGCATTGGCTCAATGTGCTGCAGGCCTGATGGGGTGATGCACATGCCAGCACAGAATAGTTTTAAAGATCTCACGGTGATTATCCCCCTGTCCGCCATTGAAAATCAGCAGTCTGTGCTGCTGGCTGATTTGCAGGCATTGTCTGACTGGGGCATGGAGGTGATTCAGTGCAGCAAAGGCAGCAGAGCCTGTAGCCTCAACAAAGGCGCAGCCCAGGCCCGCGGCCAATGGCTGTGGTTTGTCCATGCTGACAGTCGCATTAGCGAGCGCCAGCTTAGGGCATTGCAGCGCAGTCTGGAGCTGCATCCGGATGGGGTACATTATTTTGATTTGGCTTTTCAGGCTGCCCCCAGCCATCGACGGCTTATCTCTATAAATGCTTGGGGTGCCAACCTGCGCAGCAAGTTATTTAAAGCGCCCTTTGGCGATCAGGCATTTTGTATGCACCGGGATATTTTTCGTCGCCTCGGTGGCTTTGTCGAAAATACCAGCTACGGTGAAGACTTGCTGCTGGTGCGCCGAGCCCGCCGCAAAGGAGTGCCGCTGATCTCTGTGCATTCGCCCATCTTAACCAGCCCGAGAAAATATATCGCCAATGGTTGGCTGCGGTTAACCATGCTCTATCAATGGCGATGGATTAGTCTGTCCGTGAAGGATGCGCTGGCCCACTGCCGCTGGCGGCAGATATTTAATCCCAGACATAAACAGCTATGACTTCTGCCTATGAGCTCTAGCGCCATAGCGATTCTGGTTAAAACGCCGGGGCTCTCACCAATAAAAACTCGACTGGCAAGCAGCTGGCACCACTGTCAGGCGAAGCAGTTGACCGAGCAATTTTATCGGCTCTCCGTAAAGGCAATTGAACATACATTACAGAACATAGCCCGGCCAGTTAGCTGCTATTGGGCTGTGGCTGAGGATCATGGGCTGGGCCATGACATCTGGTCTGGGTTTGATTGCATAGCAGCGGGCCATCGCGGCTTGGGTGATATTCAGCATTATGTTTATCAGCAGCTGCTCAAACAATACCAGCAAGTAATACTGCTGGGCGCTGACTGCCCCCAGCTGTCGACAGAGCTGGTGGAGCAAGCTATCGACAGTCTGGGTAACCATAGCTACTGTCTGGGTCCGGCGCAGGATGGCGGCTATTATTTATTCGCTGGCCGCGAGCCAATTAAGCAGTCCAGCTGGACTACAGTGGCGTACAGCCAGCCGGATACCGCCAGTCAGCTTATTGCCAATCTCGATAACAGCCCCGCCCTGCTGCCCAGTCTGCGAGATGTGGATTATGTTGCGGATTTAGGCCCTATGCTAAGGCAGATGCCCGCTGCCCCAAACCATGGCCAGTTGGCGCTTATTAGCTGGTTGGAGGATCTGCCTGACCAGTCTCTGTAACCGGCGCACAGGAGCCGCCGCCAAGCACACAGAACCGCGCGCAGTGAGGGTGATTTAATGGCACTTCAGTATCAGCCTCGGCCAATGTGGCACCCAGATTAAAACGCTGATCATAGGCCAGCAATGTGCAGGCCTGAACCGATGGCTGATTATCACCCCGATGGACGACAACCATGCGCGAGGAGGCACACATGATTTGCTCAGGGTCTAGTCCCAGTTTGCCCCAGCAGGCGCTGGTAATTTCTGGCACCGAGCTGTTCTGATCCATCTCTGGAAACAGCACCAGCTGCTGGGGGTTATGGGCATCAATGGACAAACCCAGGCGGGCAAATAACTCTGCATAGCCCTCGCGTAAATTTGCATCTCCCCATCTGGTGCGCCCGGCAATAGCAATAGTAAAGCCATTGCTGTTGAGCCATTTAAGCCCTTCGAGCATTGGCTCCCAGGACTTGGCACCCCGCTCTTGCTCATGGAGGTCTGCCCGGTGATGGTCCATGGAAACACGGATTTGCAGCCGCCCCGGATAATGCTGGTGCAAGCGCAACAATGCCTGCTGATGTTTTAACATTGGCCGCATGGCATTGCTCAGCACCAGCAATTTAAAACCCCGGCGCAGTATCTCTGCCATAATCACCATAACATCCGGGTTCATAAAGGGCTCACCGCCCGTCAGACCGATCTCTTCGGTCGGGTGGCCCTCAACTTGAATCTCATTGAGAAACTGCTGCACCTGGGTAAGGCTGATATAGCTAAGGCGATTGTTGCTCGGGCTGGATTCGATATAGCAGTTTTGGCAGCTGAGATTGCACTGGGTGCCGGTATTAAACCACAGGGTTTTAATGGCGGTTAGGGCAATGCAGGCTCTGGGTTCACCATTGGCGGTGAGATGGGGGTGGGAGAACTTCCTGCTATCAATATCCATATTGATCCTTGGTGATCGTCCATAATTTGGTGGCACAGGCCACCAGCTGTCCTTAAAACATAGCACATAGGCGCTTAATCCCTGCGCCGATTGCTGATTAGATGCTACCGGTTATTGAGCCTCCTGCAGATCCCGAGGGCCAGGGTTAAATGAATCTTTGGTCATGCTGTAAGCCCAGTAGAAAAATACAAACTGAAAGGCCAGGCGCACATAGAGCAGTGTCACCGGAATATCGGGATAGGCCTGTGGCGTAATAGCCATATAAATATTGGCCGGATACACCGCCACCAACAGCGCCACAAGGCCCCAGCCAGTAAATCTGCGCAGGGCTGGAATCAGGATGCAGACACCGCCCAGAATCTCAAATACGCCGCTGATATAAACCGCTTCCAGATGCAGTGGCAGCGAGGGAGGCATAATATTTAGATAAAAATCCGGGTTTACAAAATGGTCGACACCCACATTAATAAAGAATACTGACAGACCCAACAGCAGTAATTTTCTCCACCAGGCATCGGGCAATTGCATTGCTGCGGATAGTTTTTTTAGCATTATTATTTATCCTGATTTTTGAATTCTAGTAAAGTGCTGGATGTCTTCTACAAGACTTCAACCGAACCATGTTCCGCAATAAGCTGGTCGGCAAGTATCCTTTGCTCGAGGCGCATATCCACGTTGCGACACAGGCCATTGTTCCAGTCTCGGTAGGCCTGAATATCCACGTCACCAACATTGGTATAGGTTTCCCAGGCAATGTAGCAGCGCTGGTAATCCGTTGGCACCTGATTGCTGAGCAGCCCATCGAGCAGAGACTCTATGGTTTCAGTCTCTGTGTCCATGCGCAGCAGATCATCCTTATCCAGATGCATAAAGGCTGGCGCAGCAGCAGTAAATGGCTGCCAGACCACATCGGTTTCTGTGTCCGGTGTTGCTGTCTTGGCAAAATTTGTCCAGGCGGACATCATGCTCGACTCCATCTGATCCCGGGCCGGGCCCTCTGGATAGATATAAGAAGTGATAGGACCATAGGTATAGTTGCCTGTGACAAAGGCGATATCTGTGCCATGGGCGGCACCAAATAGATTGGGAAAATCGACAAAGTAAGAGCCCTCTTGGTGATCCCAGTCAAACTGGAAGGCATAGAGATTCTGGTAGCCAGCTGATTCCATGGCCGCCAATGCATGATCAGCGCCTTTCAGCTTCCAGGCATGGGAGCGCAGACGCACCCAGAGATCGTAGAGTTCGGGGTCTTTTCTGGTTATCTTCGGTGGCAGCAGTTTGGTTAATGTGTATTTGCTGTCCATAAAGTAACGGTGCAGTGCCAGCCACAGCGCGACTTCATCTTTGGTTGCCCCGGCCATAACTGGAATATTTTTGGCATATTGCGAATTGCCTAAACCGCCGAGAATACCCTGTTGTGGAATCACTATGCCATCGGCTGTGGACAGGGGAATACTGTCAAAGCGCTCCCCCTCGCTGTAGTAGAGGCCAATAAACTCTCTGGCATCGACAGACTTCAGGGTACTGCGCAATGCCTCAGCGCTGTAGCCAGACTGTGGGCCCTGTACTATTTGATTGGCAATCTGCCAGCCGCCGCGCTCGACCAGACTGTTGGTGCCGTCCTGATTGTAGGCGTCAGCGACAGAGGATACCAAAGTGTAACCAGACTGACTGATAGCCTTGTGAAAAAGACCCTCGGCCAATGGTGATGCCAGCAGTGCCAAGACATTGTGGCCACCGGCAGACTCACCGAAAATGGTCACATTACCGGCATCGCCGCCAAATTTTTGAATGTTCTTCTGCACCCACTTTAAAGATTGGATAATATCCAGAGTGCCGAAATTGCTGGTT
Source organism: Porticoccaceae bacterium (assembly GCA_018664075.1). GTDB lineage: Bacteria > Pseudomonadota > Gammaproteobacteria > Pseudomonadales > Porticoccaceae > HTCC2207. The sequence continues at coordinate 11,429 of JABJOY010000059.1, forward strand.
TTATCCAGTCCTTCCTGCAAACCCTGAATCGCAGGATGAGTAAACCAGCCAAGGGCGCCAAGACGATAATTGGTGGTGACTACCACCACATCTTTGCCGGCCACTAATTTGGTGAAATCATAATAATCTTTAAGACCTGAGGTGTTGGCCCCACCATGGATCCAAAACATTACCGGATACTGCTTGTCGGCAAAGTCTGCTGGTGCTCTGATATCCAGATACAGACAGTCCTCAGAGCCGACAATTCCTGAACCATCAACCCCGGCAAAACGACTGGCGCTCTGCACACAGGAGCTGTCATCGATCTCGACTATGGTCTGCTCTGGCCGATTCAAGGCCCGCGGCGCTTTCCAGCGCAAGTCGCCCACTGGGGGCTGGGCAAAGGGAATATCAAACCAGGACACCACCTGACCACCCTGAACTGACTGTCCCTGGGTGATTCCGGTTTGGGTACTGATTTTATAGGCGGCTGGGCGTTGAATTTCCGGTGCCGAGGGGCCTAGCAGACTGCAGGAACTGACAACTAAAACAGCCGCAAGCACAGAGATTAGGGTGCCGATGAGTTTCATACCAAGCCTCATTTATTATTATATTTTGGAGCAATTTAGAACTATCTTAATAGATATTTTACGGCTTTGACGCTGAACGCGATCACTAACCTGAGGTAAATTAACCGTCCAAGCCGGGACTCACTAAACTAAGTGAAAGCCCCGGCTCAGACAAGATAACCGGACAATAATCCCCCAAAACTGTTGGATCATCCCCTTCACCGCTCACTGCGGCCTTACGCACCACTCCCTACCTGCTGTTGTTGTTTTTTAAACCATTCGAGTTAATTACTTGCAGCATGCGACTGCATTGAAATTACCACATTGATCTGTATTTATTTCACCATTGCCGCTGACCACTAAACCATGTTTATTGCGGCTATAGCCTGCGCAGCTAAGGCCACCGGAACCGCGGGTTCTACCGCTGACGCTATCCCGTACTTTTTGTTCGGAAGCAGACTGTGTATCAGCCAGCAGCCAGGCATCCCCGGCCAGATTGGCCGCTGAGTTGTTGAAGATTGAATTGGCATATTCCGTCGAGGTGCAAATTTTGCTGCCGCTGTAGGTTGCATCACAGGCCGCCTGTAACTGCCGGACACCTTTGTTGGCAGGCACCTGGGTATCGGAAAAACCCTGAAATACCGGCTTTGCTGTATCTGACTCCAGCATTTTAATGCGGCTACCGATGCCATTGACGGCCACTTCGATAGCAGAGAAGTTTTCATTGACATGGATTGCGCTGGTGGCATCCCCGGAGAAAAACTCATGGGGAATAGCAAGGTCATTGCCACTGGCAAAAGATGAACTTGCCAACATTGTTGCGCCGAGAATTAGCCCAGCGACGATCTTTGCACGGTTAGATTTTATTACTGCCATAATGTCTCACTCCATGAGTCGTTATTCCAATTTCTGGACTGTGCCGCCGACTGCGACGTCCAGACAGTTTTATCCCAGACAGAATCGTCCCAGATATTATTGGGCTTTGGCATCTGTTCATTTCTACTGGCAGGAGCTGCTCCAGCTTGCTTCGATGTACTGGAACCAGCAACTAGGTCACTGGCCGCATTTTGACTGCCACCAGACCCACAGGCGGCCAGCACGGCCAGCGTTGCAATAAGACAGATTTTGACAAAGAGAGGCTGCGACCCTGAGCACAAACTAGTTTTGTGGGGAGCTGAAATCATTGCGCTTACATCCTTGAAGCTATTCATGATTAAATACTAGTTGGCCCTATTCACTTATGCAAGAAAATAGCTAATCTTTTTTGCATGATTTAGATAGCGCGTAAAATAGTAGCCTTTTAACTGGCCTCAGCGGAAAATTGCAACTTGGCCAGACGGCCATAAAGCTCACTGGATCGGAGCAGATCCTGGTGTTTGCCCGATGCAACCTTGACCCCGGCATCCATCACCACAATTTGATCTGCATGGAGGATGGTCGCCAAGCGGTGGGCAATAATTACTGTGGTGCGACCTTTCATCAGCTTATCCAGCGCCAGCTGTACCTTGTACTCACTCTCTGCATCCAGGGCACTGGTGGCCTCGTCTAACAGTAGAATGCGCGGATCCTTCAACAGTGCTCTGGCAATGGCGATGCGCTGACGCTGGCCACCGGACAGGCGCACGCCCTGCTCACCCAGATCACTGTGGTAGCCGTTGGGCAGTCGGCAGATAAATTCATCCGCATGGGCCGCCCGGGCCGCTGCTATCACCTGCTCATCAGTGGCCTCTGGTTTGCCATAGCGAATGTTGTACATAACATCGCCGGTAAACAATGTGGGTTGCTGCTGCACCACAGCAATCTGTTCCCGCAGGGCACTGGGGTGCAGCTGACGAATATCACAGCCGCCAAACAGCACGGCACCCGACTGGGGGTCATAAAACCGCTGAATCAAATCAAATAAAGTAGACTTGCCGGCACCACTGGGCCCGACCAGAGCGACTATTTTGTCCTCGTCTATGGTCAGAGAAAAATCTGTTAATGCTGGCTGTTCCGGACGGGATGGGTAGCAGAATGTGAGTTTGTTAAACGCTAAAACAGGGGCCAAATCTGCGACGTCGATATTGCAATCCTCTGCCACCAGAATCTCGTTATCTGCATGGAGCAGCTCCATCAGGCGCTCTGTGGCTCCGGCGGCCCGCTGCAGCTCGCCATAGACCTCGGACAATGAAGCCACACCAGTGGCCATGAGAATGGCATAAAAGATAAAGGCTCCCAGGTCACCACCGGTCATGGTGCCATTGATAACATCGGAGCCACCGACCCAGAGCATAATCGACAGTGCGCCAAACACCAGCAGTATCACCACCGCCATCAGCACGGCGCGCTGGCTTACCCGGCGCTTGGCTATGGCAAAGGCGCGCTCCACTTCACTGGCAAAGGCTTTCTTTTCCTGGGGTTCCTGGGTAAAGCTCTGCACGGTTTTAATATGCTGGATAACCTCACCGGCGTAGGAGCCCACATCGGCAACTGAGTCCTGACTCTCCCGGGACAGTGCGCGCACTTTGCGGCCAAACACCAGTATGGGCATGAGCACCACGGGCACCGCCAGCAGAATAATCAGCGACAGCTTAAAGTTGGTAATCAGCAGCATAATCAATGCGCCAGTAAATGAAATGGCACTGCGCAGGGCAATGGAGACCGAGGAACCAATAATGGATTGCAGCAAGGTGGTGTCGGAGGTTAGCCGGGACATAATATCGCCGCTGCGATTGGTCTCAAAAAATGCCGGATGCAGGCCCACCACATGGTTAAACACTGCTGTGCGAATATCTGCGCTGACCCGCTCGCCGAGCCAGGAAATAAGATAGAAGCGAATATAGGTACCGACAGCCATCATCACTGAGGCGGCGAGAATAAATAGAATGGCAGTATTGAGATGTTCCTGAGACTGCTGGGCAAAGCCCTGGTCAATCACCAGCCTCAACCCCTGCCCTACTGACAATGTCACCCCGGCAGTAAATACCAGGGCCAGCAGAAAGATACTGATCTGCGGGCGATAGGGTTTGAGAAATTGAAACAGCGATAGCAGCACAGGCATTTTGGCTGCCGCGTCAGCATTGGAGTCTGTGTGCTGTTCAGCCATGCTTAAGCCTCGAGGGCTACGTAGACTTCCTGAACATCATCATGCTCATGGATAGCGGCCAGAAAAGCTTCAACCTCTTCCATTTCGGCATCCCCTACTGCTTGTGGGTTCTTGGCGCGATATCCAATTTTGGCGGTCTCGACGCTGTATCCATATTCGGGCAGGGCTCGACAGACGCTATCCAGATCAGAGCTGTCAGTGATAAACAGTGCTAGCCCCTCTTCATCCGCTGGTTCGCAATCCTGGGCTCCGGCCTCTATGGCTGCTTCATCCACATCTGCATCGCCGCGGTCGGCTCGTGCTTCAATCAGACCCACATGGTCAAAGTCCCAGGCCACAGAGCCTTCACCGCCCAGTTGACCAGCACGGAACAGCACGCGAATCTCGGACACTGTGCGATTAACATTATCGGTCAGGCACTCAACAATTAATGCAACATTGTGGGGGGCAAACCCTTCGTAGGTCAGCTTTTCGTAATGCACAGCACCGTCCAGCAGGCCGGCGCCTTTTTTAATGGCCCGCTCCAGGGTGTCTTTGGGCATGGAGGCTTTTTTGGCCTGTTCGACCGCCAGACGCAGGCGTGAGTTGGATTCCGGGTCTGCGCCATTGCGCGCGGCAACCATAATCTCCTTGGTCAACTTGCCAAATACACGGCCTTTAAGATTTGCCGCGACTTCTTTGTGTTTTACCTTCCACTGAGCGCCCATAACTACCTGCATCTGATTCGAAGAGAATATTAAGGCTGCGATTATGACCAGCGCACAGCCAGATGCAAGCCTCGAGGCTGTAATCTAGACTAGAGATTGCGCCCTGCGGGCAAATAATTTCTCGACCAGGGGAATAAAATATTCCAGGGGCAGGCTATCGTAGTCCGGGTCAAAGGAAGGCTGGTCCCAGTGGGCACAAAAATCAACACAGGCCTGGTAATAAGGATGATCCTTAAACTGATCCCGGGCATTGCGATCCTGACCGAAATAGTGCATCCAGTAATAGCCCTGAAACAGGCCGTGGTTGAGTACTATCCAATAGTTCTTGTCACTGACATAGGGGCGCAGCAGCGCAGCGGCAGCCTGGGAATGATTGGCCGGAGCAATCACATCACCAATATCATGGAGTAGCGCACAGACCACAGTTTCATCATCTGCCCCATCCCGCTGAGCCCTGGTAGCTGTCTGCAGGCAGTGATCGAGGCGGCTGATTTGGTAGGGGGAATCCCCATCCATCAGTCGCAACCATTGCACCACTCTGGAGGCCTGGCCCTGAATATTGACCTCGTCGTGCTCAAATACCAGATCGTAATCAGCTTTGGTGGCGTGATCCATAGCGGTAAAGTCGACTTTATTGCTCATTGATTGATTCCTGTTTACGCTGCAGCAGCACCAGCTTATTGGCTATATTATCCAACTCAAAGTAGGCATCCTGCAAATGACGTTTACCCAGCGGCTGGAATGCCTCCCGGGCATGGAGCACTCGGTGGGCGGCCACCAGTAACAGCTGCCCTCCCTCCAGCCTGAAGGTTGAGCGAGCAGCGGAATCCCGATCGGTAATGCGCACGCAGAGTTCATGGTAGGCGCGATAAAAATCCTGTATCCCAGCCTGGGTGGGGTCCATCATCTGCATCAGCTGATTGGAAAAGCGCAGGCTAGCAATATTCCCCGCAGTGTCGCAGCGCACCATTGGCTCCACGGCATAGGTTTCATTGTCTTGATCAAACTCTCTAAAGGGCACGGCAAATTCACAGAGAATTTTAAAATGCTGCGGGTGATCCTCACGCAACTGCTCCAGCACGGCCCAGCTGTCCACCACAATGGATTCACCACCGGGGGTTTCATTGTGCAACATATGCAGTGCCTGCACCGAGGGTGGAAAGCTGTAACTGGCAAAGTCATTATGGGGCGGAAGTCCAAGAGAGGTGTGGGCAATATTGTAGACATGCCCCTCCACTGAGACATTGTGAATGCGGTCAAATAGCAGTTCGCGAATGGGACCCAGCATTGGTGCCAGCAGCTCCAATGTTTCTGGCTCGGTGGGTGCATCGGTCAGCCTAATGGCGCCACAGGCCATAAACTCAGTCAGCGCGGTAATGGCGTATTCTTGATCCTGCAGAAATCTGCGCCAAGCAAAGGACTCGGGAATAAAGCCCGGGCCCCAGGACTGTTGCTGCCGGACAGCTGGTGTAACCAGCTCGGCAATAACCGTCAGGGGAAACTCAGTCTGGTGGCGGTCTGGCCAGACAAGACAGAGGCTGTCCCTGTCAATAACAGCCTCAGTGGGTGCCAGGTCTGCAGGCACATCACTAAGAATAAAGCGCTTCTCCTGAGTCTGGGTCACGCGACAGTCATCGCAGGGACAGTTATCCCGCAACCACAGATGGGGCAAAATAACTTGTTGCCCATTTAAAAGCTCAACCGCCACGGTATTTGCAAGCACTCTGGCACTGCCGGATAAAGTCCCCATCGCTGTGATCTCACATAGATTTTTGGCGAAAATATCACAGTTTTTGACAGGGAAAAACCAGCAAAACAAGCAGGTGGTTTTTTGTATAACAAAACGTCGCTGTGGATTAATCCAGAGGATTAAACTGATCAATAACAACGGCTGTTTAACAACTGCCTGCTACCTCACCACATGCTATAATCCGCCGCGAAGTCAATGCGCCAGATTTGCGATCTGGTTAGCTGAACAAACCAGTTGGGAACAGTTATGTCCACTCAGTATGTCACCTGCGCGCTGTATAAATTTGTCGCGCTGCCAAACTACGGCTCTATTCGCCATCCATTATTAAAAGTCATGACTGATAACAAAGTCTATGGCACCTTGCTGCTGGCCTCCGAGGGCATTAATGGCACTATCTCCTCCACCAGAGAGGGCATAGATGCAGTGCTGAGCTGGCTGGATCAGCAGCCTGGTCTGGACAATATAGACACCAAGGAATCCTGGGATACACAGATCCCCTTCTACCGCACCAAGGTCAAACTGAAAAAAGAGATTGTGACCATGGGTGTTGAGGGCATAGACCCAAAGCAAGTGGTGGGGACCTATGTTAAACCAGAGGATTGGAATGACCTGATCTCAGATCCGGATGTGGTATTAGTAGACACGCGCAATGATTATGAGGTGGAGATTGGTACCTTTAAGGGCGCTATAGATCCTCAGACCACCAGCTTTCGGGAATTCCCGCAATGGGCCAAAGACAATCTGGATCCCGGCAAAAATAAGAAGGTCGCCATGTTCTGCACCGGCGGTATTCGCTGTGAGAAGTCCACTGCCTATATGAAAGAACAGGGCTTTGATGAAGTCTATCATCTCCAGGGCGGCATTCTTAAATATCTTGAACAGGTGCCCCAGGAGCAAACTCTGTGGCAGGGTGAATGCTTTGTCTTTGATAACCGCGTGGCGGTGGGCCACGACTTAAAGCGCGGCTCCTACGACCAGTGCCACGCCTGCCGCATGCCAATTACCGAGCAGGAAAAAACTCTGGAGACCTACACAGAAGGTCTGTCCTGCCATCATTGCTACGGCACTGTTAGCGAAGAGCAAAAACAGCGCTTTGCCCAGCGGCAAAAACAGGTTCAGCTGGCCAAAGCCAGAGGTGAAGAGCATATAGGCAGCGCTGCCCAGCGGGATACAGAGCGTCGGCGAGCGGAGAAAAAGGCGCGCAAACAGAACCAGCACAACAGCTGAGCAATCACTGGGCACCGTTTTGCCCGATATTGGGAGCTGTTTAAAAACCGGCTTTGGCCGCTTCTACTGTGCTGATATGGCCGGTCATATTGGCTATTAAATCCGGCAATACCCCAATGGGAAGGTTGTGCCCCATGCCTTCCAGCGGCACATATTTAGAGCCTTTGATTAGCTCAGCCCTATGCTCGCCATGGGCAGGCGGAATAAGCCCGTCGTCCACCCCGTGCATCATCAGGATGTCGGCCTGAATTGTCGCTACCTCTGGGGAACGGTCTCCCACTTTAAAAACCGCCATTAAATGCCGCGACATGGAAGCCGGATAAAACCCTCGCGCAGGGATACGTGCCTCCCTGTCCTCTTAACGCTTAGAATAACCAGCTTTGGATCAGCCTTGATACCGTACTTTGCGAAAGATGTATTGCGGTTAGATTATTTATTTGATACTTTTGGCATTATAAATGCCATTATATTCAGGGCAACTTAATAAATTGGAGCCAGCCCCATGACCAACACATTAACTAAAATTCTAAAATGGACAGTGCTGTTCGCGATAGTATTTGCCCTCAGTCTGCCATCTATCTTACAGGCACTGGGCCTTCACCCTGAATACCATGGACCGACCTATCAGCTGCCAGGCAAGCGGGCGCTGGTTATTACCACAAGCCATGGGGTGCTGAATATCCCTGGCGAGACTGGAGGTGAGCCTACAGGGGTCATGGCGTCTGAAATGACCCACCCCTACTACGGCTTTACTGATGCGGGCATGCAGGTGGATATTGCCAGCATCAAGGGCGGACAAATTCCTGTTGACCCCCAGACTCTGGGCCGGGTAGTTAAATCACCAGAAGACGATCGCTATCTGGCAGATCCCATACTGCAGGCCAAGGTTAATAATTCACTGTTAATCGATGATATAGACTTCACGGACTACGACGCCATCTTTCTTTCCGGCGGCTGGGGCGCGGCATATGACTTGGGCTACTCCGAAGTATTGGCTGAGAAAATTTCCGCAGCCTATTATGCCGAGACGCCTATTATTGGCTCTGTGTGCCATGGGGCACTGGGGTTAATTAACGCGTTAGACAAGGACGGCAATAAGCTAATTGCGGGCCGACGCATGACGGGAGTTACAGATAAGCAGATCAAGCAACTGGGTATTGAAGTCACACCCCAGCATCCGGAGGCCGAACTGCGCAAGGCCGGGGCAATATTTGAAGCCGAGACCAGGTTGATTGATTTTTTTGCTACCCATGTGGTGGTGGATGATGAGCGGCGCTTTGTCACTGGCCAGAACCAAAATTCCGGCCATGAGACAGCCCATCGGATGATGGCGATTATTGCTGCTTTGGATTAGTAGCTTTTAGTTTAGTAGCTTTTGGTTTAGTAGCTTTTAATTTAGCGGCGTTTAGATTAGTAGCTTATAAAACAAAGGCTCTCAAGCCACCAGCGAAGCCAGCACCATGCGCGTCCCCTCAAAGGGTCGGCGCCCATGCATGGTGAGAAAGTTATCCACCAGCGCTACATCACCAGTCTGCCATGGAATATCAAAAGTAAGCTTATCAGCAAGACTGATTGCCACGGCCATATGGTCTGCATCTATGGCTGTACCATCACCAAAACAAATCGACTTATCACCACTGTTGCGCGCATCTTTCCAACCCCGAAAGGCCGCTATTAGCTGGTTAAAAAACACCGTTTTGCCACTCCTTAATTCCCGCACTGCAGGGAGTACCGGAGTGGTCACGGTCAATGAGCCATCAATCTGCCAGTCCCAGCTGTAACCCAGGTTGCGCAACTTCACCTCGGCTTCTTGCTGGGTCTCGGCGCTCAATGTGCTGCGCCAGCTGCGCCCCTGCCCAGATTCCATATCCTCCTGACCAGGCATGGTCTGGGAGTAGCGTACGCCCTTAGCCTCGCATTGAGCGACAAACTCAGGCACCTGTTGCCGCAGCTGCTCAAGCAAAATATCGGAGCGGCAAATTGGTGTCGCGCCTCCGGTGGCCGCTGCCTGCTCACAGAAAAAGAACAGCTTGGATGGATAGATTGGCGTCTGGGCCATCTCATGATGAAGAAAAATAGATACCGTCGGCGGTGCCTCATTGGCGGTAAAAACCAGCTCTGTTCGGTTGCGCCTCACAGCATTGGACAGAGACTCGGCATAGGTAAAATTGGGCCAGTCAAAGGCGCGGATGAAGGCATCAAAGTCTTGATCATCCCTAATCCCAAAACCACGAAATAAAATTGCCCCATGGAGTGCCAGTTCTGTTTCTATACGATCTTTGTTGTGCCTGATCCAATCGCCCAGATCTTCCGAGTCTGATGGTGCACCATACACCAGGGGAAACAGACTATCCCCATAGTTATGCTGATGGGCTACTGATATATGCTCTGGATTGGCTTGAGTCGTCATAGGGATCTAATCGTAAATTGAATGGAAAGTATTAAATGCCGCCTCACAGAAATGCCCGGGGTCATTAAAGCGGCGGTTTTGATTGAGTGCGGAAATAGCCGCCATCTCATCATCTTCCAGACTAAACTGGGACAGGGCTAAATTTTCCGCCAGTCGCTGGGGGTTGCTGGTCTTGGGAATCACCGCCGTGCCCCGCTGAATACCCCAACGCAGCACCACCTGAGCAGCTGTAGCTCCGGCGCGCTGAGCGGCGGCCACCACCACAGGCTCGGTTAAGACTGAGTCATTGGCACTGGCCATATCAATAGATACATAGGATAGAGCGCCCAGGGGCGAGAATGCTGTGACCGCTATATTATATTGCTGGGCCGTGCGCAACAGAGCTTCCTGAGTCAGATAGGGGTGGGACTCTATCTGCAGCATCGCCGGTTTAATACGCGCATAGCTCATCAGGTCATGGAGAAGGCTGGCACTGTAATTACAGACGCCAATCTGACGGGCCAGGCCATGCTGCACTAGCTGTTCCATGGCACCCCAGGTTTCGCTTAAGGGCACGGCGTCCAGTTGCATGCCGGGGTTTTCCGCTGCGGGATCAAACAGCCATTCCGGTGGGTAGCGGTCATTAAAATCCACATAGCTCAGGGCAATGGGGAAATGCACCAGATACAGGTCAAAGTAGTCCAGTCCCAGATCATCCAGAGACTTTCGACAGGCCGCCTCAACATGCTCCTGGCGGTGATAGGTGTTCCACAGCTTGGAGGTGACCCACAGCTCGTCCCGGCTACAGAGACCATCGGCAATGGCTCTGGCTATGCCCTCTCCGACCTGCTTCTCGTTACCATAGTCAGCGGCGCTATCCAGATGGCGGTAGCCTGCCTCAATAGCCTGATAGACAGCCTGTGCGACATCCTGCGGATCTATTTTCCACAGCCCCAGGCCCACGGCGGGCATCTGCTGGCCGGTGACATTAATAACCTGATTCATAAATAACCTTGTAAAGTAACATTAGACGTAAAGTAAAATTCGTTTTAGAGAAAACCAGCCAAGCCCTTAGCCTGCATAAACTGTTTAATATCAACCGACTGACCTCTGGCCATAGATTCCTGCGCCGCACTGGCCACTATCATTGACCACAGACCCTGCAATGGCGTTGCCGCATCGACCTGTTTGCCCTCAAGCTGATCCATAAAGGCAATATGCTCATAGTAGGTGGCGCCATGATGACCGCTCTGCTCTATTAGCGCGCCATAGGTTACGTCCATCTGTCTGGATGCTCCCAGCTCCCCTGCCTCAATAGCCACAGCGGCTTTGGAACCCTGCTGCTGATGGAAGTTAAACACTTCCCTGGCCACTAACCGCCCCCGGGTACCACTGACCACCATCTCTTCGGTAAAGTCCGGGCAAAACATATTCAGGGTAAAGTTGGCTCTGGTGCCGTTGGCATAGTCGATGACCACGAAGGCATGGTCGGCAATATCCGCTGGCACACCATCTTTGCTAAAGTCGGTGAAATTAACTCCCTGCCCCCCGCTGGCATAGACCAATGTGGGCTGTGACTCAGCCATTAGATTAATCAGGTCAAAATAATGGCAGCACTTCTCCACCAATGTGCCGCCGCTGTTGGCATTAAATTTATTCCACTGATCCACCTTATCCAAAAATGGCGGACGATATTCACTCATGGCAATGGTTTTAATCTCACCCAGAGAGCCCCGGGATTTGGCCTCGTGAAAGGCCTCTACATATTGCGCCTTGTATCTGTACTGCAAACCAATCTGCACAAACGACTGGTAGGCATCGCTCAGTGCCACAGTGGCGGCGGCATCTTTGAGATCCGTGGCCATAGGTTTTTCTAAAAAGATCGCTTTGCCCGACTTAATGGCAACCTGCAGAATCTCAAAATGGGTATGGTTGGGGGTGCAGATAAACAGGGCATCGGCCTGGGGATCATTGCAGGCGGAGGCAAGATCCGGGTAACGCAACAGCGGCTGATCAGAGTAGGTTTTAAAGTTGGCCTCGGCAATATCCAGGCTGTGGGTCTGGGTATCGTAGATACCATGGATCTGCGCTCGACCCAGCAAGCTGGCGACGCGCATATGCTCCTGCCCTATGGTACCAGTGCCAATCACAACCAGCTTGTGGCTGGGTTGCTGCTGCTGATAGAGATACTTGTCACCATCAGTAATATGCTGCTGTCCGGCAGAGTTTTC
>JABJOY010000009.1 GCA_018664075.1 Porticoccaceae bacterium
GTGACTTTAGCCCCAGAACTGTTCCACTGTTGAGATGGGGATTTCGGTGCGCTGCGCTTGCCGCCCGCTCTGCGCAAGCGAATTGGTAGCTACGGGTGGACTTGAACCACCGACCCCAGCATTATGAATGCTGTGCTCTAACCAGCTGAGCTACGTAGCCACAATTTGTTGCAGACCCTGTGGGATAGGGGCGCGCATTTTCGCCAGATGGGGCGCTTTTGTCAAGAACTTCACTGCTGAGATTGCCCTGCTAACCGATTTCCAGGGATTCCAACGAAATCTCCTATCTACTGTGACCGAGATCACATTAGTCACAATCTATAGGCACTGCTATACATTACTGTTAGCTTGTTCATCATATTTTTACTGTTGTTTCCCATAATACTACTATGCCTCTGGCCGAGGTCTTTTTGGCGCTGTCTGGGCTGGTACCAGGAAAGCTATGTGAAACTGGGTTACCCTGAAGTTCTCTGTTTTTCAAACCAGGTATCAGCGCTACTAACAGGCGGCAGTGTTAAATCGACCTCGGCCAGAGGTTTTTATTGCCCAGCCCCATACTCTACCCGGTATATCTGCCCGCCCAAATCGTCAGTAATATAGAAACGTCCTTGGCGATCCTGGGCGATATCTACAGGCCGTCCCATAATGCCGTCGTCTGCTAAAAATCCGCTGACAAAGTCTCGACTTTCGATGTTGCCCTGATTATCCCAGTGCAGTGAGATGACCTTATAACCGTCCAGTACGGAACGATTCCACGAGCCATGCAACGCTACCAGTGCCATGCGATTAAAGCCCGGAGGTAAGCTTCTATGAGCCTTTACGAAGCGGATACCCAGAGGTGCGTTGTGAGGACGGAACTTAAAGGCAGGAGCTATAGCAGAGCTGGCAAGATCCGGTCGTTTATCGCCAAAATCAGGGTCAGGTATATTGTCCCCGTTAACATAGGGCCAGCCGTAAAATCCATTTTCAACCACCAGGTTGAGTTCGTCTGGGGGGAAGTTATCACCCAGCAAGTCTCTAGCATTGACTGTGGCATAGAGATCCCCGGACCAAGGTGCCCAATCGAAGCCTACTGAGTTGCGTAATCCGCGCGCATAGATTTGCGGATTGCTGCCATCAAGTTCTGATTGCAACATTGCGGCATATCTAGGGTCTTCCGGTTCGCAGACATTGCACGGAGAGCCCACCGCGACATAAAGCTTGCGATCGGGGGAGATACCAATGGCCTTGGCTTTGTGAATAAGGTCATAGGGCAGATCCTGGAGAACGACTTGGATCTCACCAGCAAGGCTGGCGGTGCTGTGGTCAAAGGCCACTCGGCTAACGGTGCCACTCTCACTAAAGTACAGCCAGTCACCGTCAAAAAAAATGCCCTGGGGTTCATTGATGCCATCAATTAGTACTGTTTGAGTCTCAGTTGTACCGTTTTGGTCTCTGTCCTGCAGCAATAGAATCTGACCTCGGTCAGCGATGGTTGCCACCAGATCATCTTGTTCTGTTATGGCTAAAAAGCGCACATAGCCAAGGTCTTTAGCGACCAGTTTTAGGCTAAAACCCTCTGCTACCTTTAGAGTTGATTCTTCGGCAGCATGGGCTGAGGTGTTAAGGCCAGAAACTGTGCTTACCATTAGCCAAAAGCCACTGAGTCCACCTGGGGTGATGGCGGCGATATAGCCAGTGCCAGCTATTATTGTTGCGAGCAGGCCAATGCTTGCACCTTTTGCGATTTTTTTAAACATAGATGTACCCTGTATTGCGGATATTTAATTATTATTCTAGTGTGGTTTTCTGGCCACGGCTGTGGTGATTGAGCCAGTTACAACAAGGAGGGCGCCCAACACCGAAACAACTCCTAAGGGTTCTACGGTAACACCGGCCATAGGGATGAATTGCACAATGCCAACTGTAAGCAAAGGCGTCACCGCGATGGTCGCACTGACTCTGGATGCCTCGATATGCACCAGAGCTTCGGCAAAACATCCGTAAGCAATGATTGTGTTGAGACCGCAAAATGCCAGAAGGGCCCATTGTGTGCCCGTAAGCTGGCCCAAGGTGGAAAAGTCACAAAAGGGCAAAAATAAAAGAGTGCCAAGCCAATATATAGCCACTGTGGTTTCCTGTGAGGTAAATTCTTGTAGCAGGATTTTTTGCATGATGGCATAGCCAGCCCAGCAGACTGCGGCCAGTGAAACCATCAGCAGGCCCACGCCATAATCATTGAGATCTATAAAAATATCACCCAGATGATGACTAAAAAATAATGCCAGACCTGAGGCAAAGGCGAAAAACCCAAACCATTGGGCACTGGAAAAGGACTCTTTAAACACAAATACGCCTGCTAGCAACAGCAGCATTGGTGCAATTTGAATCATTACCTGGGACGCCTCAGGGCCAGTTCGTTCCAAGCCAAAAATATATAAACCATAGTTACCAGATAGCAACAACCCGGCAGCCAGAAGCTGAAAGAACAGGCGCGGCGAACGCAACTTGCGATGATTGGGCAGTCGTCTGCGCACCACGAGAAAGGGTGTCATCAGCACCGCTGCCAAAGATAGGCGAAAGAAGGTGGTGGTGATTGGGTCTAATGTCACCATCACACCCTTGAGCGCGATTGGTAGCGTGCCCCACATAGTAGCAGTGGCTAGGGCAAGTAATGCCCCCAGTCTCCAGCGTCCGGAGACAGCGCTCACCAGCCGCTACACATTGAAGCGGAAGTGTATTACATCACCATCCTTAACTATGTAGTCCTTTCCTTCAAGACGCCATTTGCCCGCGTCTTTTGCTCCCTGCTCGCCATTTCCGGCGATATAGTCGTCATAGCCGATAATCTCGGCGCGAATAAAGCCTTTCTCAAAATCTGTGTGAATCTTGCCCGCTGCATTGGGAGCGGTTGCACCCACAGGTATAGTCCAGGCGCGAACTTCTTTTGGCCCGGCGGTAAAGTAGGTTTGCAGACCCAGCAGATTGTAGCCAGCGCGAATCACGCGATTTAGCCCTGGCTCCTGCATGCCCATTTCCTGCAAAAATTCGATTTTCTCATCGTCTTCTAGTTCCGAAATCTCTGCTTCCAGTTTGTTGCAAATGGGCACAACCACTGAGCCTTCGGCTTCGGCAATTTTGTTCACTGCATCCAGATAGGGGTTATTGTCAAAACCTTCCTCATCCACATTGGCAATATACATAGTGGGCTTCAGGGTAAGCAGGCTGAGAGGCTTGAGCAGTTTTAATTCATCATCGGTCAACTCAAAGGAGCGCAGCGGCTTAGCTTCATTGAGATGGGGCAGTACTTTTTCCGCCACCGCCTTTAGGGCTATAGCATCAGCATCTTTGCCTTTGGCGGCTTTTGAAGCCCGCAGTATGGCTTTTTCGACACTGTCGAGATCTGCCAGGGCAAGTTCGGTATTGATAACATCAATATCATCTGGCGGGCTGATCTGGCCTTCCACATGAATCACATTTTCGTCATCAAAACAGCGCACCACATGGGCAATGGCATCGGTTTCACGAATATTGGAGAGAAACTGGTTGCCCAGGCCCTCACCTTTGGATGCACCAGCTACCAGACCTGCAATATCAACAAATTCCATGCTGGTGGGAATCATACGTTCAGGGTTAACTATGGCCGAGATTTTGTCCTGACGGGGATCGGGAATAGGTACCACGCCCGTATTGGGCTCGATAGTGCAGAATGGGAAATTTTCCGCGCCTATCCCTGCTTTGGTCAGTGCATTAAATAAGGTGGACTTGCCAACATTGGGCAATCCAACAATTCCGCAGTTAAAACCCATTTTTTATTTCCTTTGCTCTGGCTGTAACGAGCCAGGTATTAAAGACTGTGTAAGGCAGTCATCGCCTTTTCCCAATGACCCTCTACCGCAGTGGGCAAGTGACGCAGTGCATCATCTATGCTGTTCGCAATCAATTGCTGATCACTGGGTGAGGCTTTTTTAAGTACATAGTCGGCTACCAGATTAGCTTGTCCCGGATGGCCTATGCCAATGCGCAGGCGGGCAAATTCTTTGTTATTACCCAAGCTTTTAATGGTGTCACGCAGACCATTGTGGCCACCGTGGCCGCCGCCTTTCTTAAAGCGGACAATACCCGGGTCCATATCCAGTTCATCATGCACCACCAGAATATTCTCCGGTGCAATTTGATAGAACCTGACCAGCGCGGCAACAGACTTGCCACTGAGATTCATAAAAGTGCTGGGTATCAGCAGGCGCACATCGCGACCAGCTATGCTGACCCTAGCGGTATCACCAAAAAACTTGCTCTCGTGCTTGAGTTCCGTATGCAGGGATTTTGCCAGCTCCAGAACCAAGTCAGCCCCGACATTATGTCGCGTCCGTTCATAGTTGGGGCCGGGGTTTCCCAGCCCTACTATTAACTCTACGGGCGCGTCCAATGTCAGGGCCTACTTAGAGGGCAGAGGCGAAGATTACTCTTCGCTTGCTTCCTCGGCGCCGCTGTCTGCTTCACCAGCGCCTGCATCAGCTGCAGGTGCGGGTTCTTCATCTTCGTCTTTAGCTTTCGACTTGTTGACAGCTGCGATTGGAAGATCGTGGTCATCACCGTGGCTCAGAGCAACGGATTCAACGCCTTGTGGCAGTTTGATATCAGAGATATGCAGGGTTTGACCTAGGTCAACCTCGGCCATATCCACTTCGAGGTACTCGGGCAGATCTGCTGGCAGACACATGATTTCCAGCTCGGTCATGCTGTGAGCGATCAGACCGCCACCCAGCTTAACGCCGACACAGATGTCTTCGTTGATAAAGTGCAGTGGTACTCGAGTCTGCAGCTTGATGTTCTTGCTGACGCGCAAGAAGTCCATATGCAGCACAATGGCTTTTGCAGGATGACGCTGTACGTCTTTCACGATAACGTCTTCAGACTTGCCGTCGATATCCAGAGCAATAATGTGTGAGTAGAATGCTTCGTTTTCCAGCGCTTTCATCACGTCTTTGTGGATCAGAGCAATACGGGCAGGGTCTTTCTTTCCGCCATAGACAATTGCTGGTATTTCACCGGCCAGACGACGCAGGCGGCGGCTCGCACCTTTCCCTGTATCCTCGCGACCTTTCGCGTATAACGTAAAATCAGTAGACATAATAGTCTCCAATGTTGTGCCAAAACAGACCGCGACCAGACCTGTAATGGGGTTTTGTGCCTCGATATTGAGGCGATTTAAATAGTGCTTGCCGTTTAGCCGTTAAGACTAGTCGAACATCGCACTAATAGATTCTTCGTTGCTAATGCGGCGTACCGACTCACCCAGCAGCTTACCCAGCTGCAGAGTACGGATTTTCTTACACTTCTTAGCTTCTTCACTCAGGGGGATACTGTTGGCAACAACCAACTCGTCCAGTTGAGAGTTATTAATGTTGTCGATTGCGCCACCGGATAACACTGCGTGGGTAGCATAGGCTACAACTTTGGCGGCACCATTTTTCTTCAACGCTTCAGCGGCTTTACACAAAGTACCTGCAGTGTCGACGATATCATCGACCAGCACACAGGTGCGTCCATCAACTTCACCAATCAGATTCATCACTTCACTCTGGTTAGAGGTTGGACGGCGCTTATCAATAATGGCCAGATCACAGCCCAGCTGCTTGGCCACTGCTCTTGCACGAACCACACCGCCGACATCTGGCGATACAACCTGCAAGTTTTTGTAGTTTTGACGCTCAATATCACCCAGTAGTACTGGCGCGCCATAGACGTTATCAACTGTGCAGTTGAAAAAGCCTTGAATCTGTTCTGCGTGGAGGTCGACGGTCAGTACCCGGTCGACCCCTGCATTGGACAGCATGTCAGCAACCACTTTGGCGCTGATGGGAACACGCACCGAGCGCACACGGCGATCTTGGCGGGCGTAACCGAAGTAGGGAACTACCGCAGTAATGCGGCCAGCAGATGCGCGGCGCAGTGCGTCGATCATCAATACCAGTTCCATCAGGTGTCTGTTAGTTGGAGCACAGGTAGGTTGCACTACAAAAACATCGTGACCGCGAACATTTTCGCGAATCTCGATATTTATTTCACCATCTGAAAATAAAGATACCAGCGCATCACCGAGCGGAATCCCCAATGTGCGAGCGATTTCAGTTGCCAGTTCTGGGTTTGCGTTCCCAGAGAAGACCATTAATCTAGACACGTCATTTTTCCTGGTATTCATAATAAAGATATGGCTGGGGCGGGAGGATTCGAACCTCCGATGCCGGGATCAAAACCCGGTGCCTTAACCACTTGGCGACGCCCCAGTAAAAAATTTTCCCAATTGCTGATGCAGGGAGGAGCGATTTTCGCCCCGCGCTATAAACGCATTCCACTGTTTTGGCACCAGATTCAAAGCCTTTTTGGCTTTTGTCTGACTGTCAAAGCTGCAAAACACACTAGCACCAGTACCAGTCATCAGCGGGTTACTGTAATCCCTTGCCCAATCCAACACCTCTTTCACTGCCGGGTAGAGCTTTTCGACTACAGATTGGCAGTCATTCCTGTACTGCTCCCCTGAGAGGGCGCGTATTTTGATGGGTGGAGAGTTCCTTGTCAATTGAGGATTTGAAAAAATTTCCGCCGTGGAGATATGCACATCTGGCGTGATCACCAAATACCATTGCTCGGGAATATCCAACGGCGTCAAAAGCTCACCAATTCCACCGGCAAAAGCACTGTTTCCATGCACGAAAACCGGCACATCTGCACCGAGTGCAGTACCTAATTGGGCCAGAGCGTCGGGCTCCAGGCCGCATTGCCACAGGTAATTCAGTCCAACCAATGCGGTTGCTGCATTGCTGCTGCCGCCACCCAGACCCGCACCCATGGGGATTTTTTTCTCCAGGAAAATATCGCAGCCGCTGCTGCAGCCAACCTCTGCCTGTAGCAGCTTGGCGGCGCGGACAATTAAATTATTTTCTGCAGCGACCCCTTCGATCTGCGGGCTGATGGTAATTTTGCCGCTGGAATTGCTCTTAAAGGTCAGATTGTCGCCATAATCCAGCAGTTGAAAGATTGTCTGCAGCTCATGGTAGCCATTGTCACGGCGACCGGTAATGTGCAGAAACAAATTTAACTTTGCCGGTGAGGGCAATGTGACAGAAGGCATGGTTGGCAACCGCTGATTACTTTGCTGGTGGATTCCAGTCTGATATTACCAGCTTAAAGCTTTGCGCCCCAAGTTGGCCGCTGATTTTTCTTGGCAAATGACCATCTTCGGTCATGCGATAGCGGGAAAAGGACAGTTGCCAGCCTTCTTGAATAAAGCTGCTGGCAGTCCCGTCCGGGCTGATAATCAGATCCATAGCCGCAGACTTGGAAGGGCTTGGGAGACCTCGCACCCACCAGCTCAGGGCATCCACCGGAATTGGCAGGCCAGTAAAGCGAGCTGCCAGCAACTCTGGCCTGTCCACATAACGCTGATTACCCTGCTGCATCTGTGCTCTGGTCTGATCCCCCTGGATCAAAACATTGCCGGCGCCCAATGGGCCGCTCAGGCGCAGTTGGTACTGTTGTTGGTTCTGTGACCATTGCAGATTGGCACTACCCCCTTGTTCGGGGGACTTAAACCCCAGTTTGCCGCGCAGTTGCCACTGGTCCATTGCTGCGAGCTGAGCCTGATGCTGGCTCCAATCTAAAGGTTGACCGATGGGCGGTTGATGGCTGCAGCCGACTATCAGGGCTGCGCTCAGCAATAAAATGGCTGCTCTCATGGTGTTGCGCCCAGTCTGTCCATGGCTTCGACAATGATCGGATGGTCGGGAGCCTGCTGCAGGCCCTGTTGCCAGGTTTTAAGGGCAGCTTCAGGATTGCCCATCACCCATTGCACCTCGCCCAGATGAGCCGCTATTTCTGGATCCGGAAGCATATCCAGTGCTTTTTGTAGATACTCCAAAGCCTGTGCCAGCTCTCCTAACTTGAAGAGAACCCAGCCCATGCTATCTATAATGGCTGGATCGCCGGGGTTAAGTAGATAGGCGCGTTTGATCAGACTGTAAGCCTCGTCCTGACGGTCAGTATGCACCACCATGCTGTAGCCCAGCGCATTGAGCGCAGAGGCATTGTTTTCATCCTGAGAAATCAGGGTGCGCAAGTCTTGCTCTGCTAGAGCAAAGTTATCCTGCCGTTCGGCGACCATGGATCTGGCGTAGAGCAGTTGACTGTCATTGGGGAAGCTGTTGAGGCCATCAGTGAGAATTGATATAGCCAGCTCTGGTTTTTGCAGACTGACCAGTAGATTAGATTCGATTTGAAACAGGGTCACTGCCTGTTCTGGTTGTTCCGCTCGCAGACGCCGCAAATTCTGTCGCGCGGCACTGAGGCCATATTGCTGATTGAGCAGTACCGTAAGTCTGGATACCGCAGGCAGATAGTTACGCCCAAACCGCACCTGGGAATAATGTTTGATGGCACTGGTAATGTCACCTCTGCTCTCGGTAATGCTGCCCATATGGAACTGTGAGTCGGCACTGAGGCTGGGTCGCTGCGAGGCCTGGGCAAACAGTCCCATGGCTCTGTCGCTCTGGCCCTGATTGTGCAGTAACAGGGCCAGTAAGAAATTAATCTCCTGGTCAGCCGGATCTTCGAGGCGCAGGGCTTCAAATTCAATAATCGCCTGCTGCAGGTTTGTAATCGTCAGTAGGCGGGCATATTGCAGGCGTAGCTTGCGATCCTCTGGTCGCCGCTGCAAGGCGTCACCAATAAGGGCTGCTGCTTCATCAATGCGATCCTGTTGGTGGAGCAGCTGGGCCAGCAATAGCAGGCCTGATTGATTGTCCGGTTGTAGCAGCAGAAACTCGGTCACGGTCTGCTCTGCAATCTCCAGTTCAGCGATACTGCGATAGAGAATGGCACTGGCCAGCATGACGAATGGCTGTTGTTCTGCACTCAGGTCAAGGCTCTGGTAGGCCGCGATTAATGCGTTGGTCTGTGCATCAGTCATCTGTATAGATGTGACCGCCAGGAAAGCATCCACATCAGCTTCCTGGGTGTAGAGCCAGCTGGCATGGAGCAGGGCATTGATAGCATCTCCCTGTATGGCATAGGCTTGTAGCGCAGCCCGGTGTGCCTCTGGATCCTCTGGGGCAACATCAATCCACAGCAGGGCGATTTCCAGGCTGGCATTGTTATCGCGCACATAATCAGCGACCCGGGCCGCCAGTTGGATCACACCTAGATCACGGGTTTGGCGAGCCTGGACCAGATACTTTTCCAGAGCTAGTTCAAATTGGCTGCGATTCAGTGCGATATCGGCCACCAACAGGTCGTAGAGGCTATTTATAGCAAAGGGTTTGGCTGGCAGCTCGGGCGCTGCTTCCACTGGTTCAGTTTTCACTGGATCGGCATCTGCAACCTGGTTTTGCGGTGCTGTGGCACAGCCGCCAAGGGTCAGCAGGTAGGGGAAGATCAGGCAGGAAAAAAGTTTATTCATACTGTTATTTTCTAGGATAGTTCTAGTTAAGACAATTTTTGTGTAGAAAGTTTATAGCCCATAGGCAGTAGCATAGCTCAGACGGTTGCTATTCTGGATAAATGATTTTCTTTTGATTTATCCCTCAGTCTCCTTTTGCAGGCGAGACTGGTGTAAAATCCGCACCTTAATAAAGCGACTCAGCAACATGCGAAAGGCAATTTCCAGACAGTAATGGGCATTTTAGCATTTGGTATAAACCATAAATCAGCCTCGGTAGATCTCCGCGGGCGGATTGCTTTTGCGCCGGAAATAGTGGTTGAGTCACTGCAGTCTGCCCAGGGCGTTATGGGTGCTGCAGAGATTGCGCTGCTGTCTACCTGCAATCGCACTGAGATCTACGTCAGTGGCGACATCAGTGACGAGCAGCTGCTGCGCTGGCTGGCCGAGAGCAAAAACCTTAATATCGAAGAGCTGCAGGACTGTTTCTACTGCCACCGGGATCAGCAGGCTATCCGTCATATGATCAGCGTTGCCAGCGGCCTGGATTCACTGGTGCTTGGCGAGCCGCAGATTTTTGGCCAGATCAAGTCGGCCTATTCGGTGGGTCGCGAAGCGGGCACAGTGGCAACAGAACTGAATCAGGCCTTCCAACAGGCCTTCGCCGCCGCCAAGCGGGTGCGCTCGGAAACCGCTATTGGCCAAAACCCTGTGTCCGTAGCCTATGCTTCAGTCAGTCTGGCAGAGCAGATTTTTGCTGATCTCAATGCAGCCCATGCGCTGCTGATAGGGGCGGGTGAGACTATTGAACTGGTTGCCCGGCACCTGCAAGAGAAAAATATCCGTCAAATTACTGTGGCAAATCGCACATTGACCAGAGCTCAGGAGTTAGCCCAAGACTTTTCTGCTGAAGCTATTCTGTTGTCGGATATTCCCGACTATCTGCACCAGGCCGATATTATTATTTCTTCCACCGCCAGCCAGCTGCCTATTTTGGGTAAAGGTGCCGTTGAATCGGCCCTTAAAAAGCGCATGCACAAGCCGTTATTTATGGTCGATATTGCCGTACCCCGAGATATTGAGCCTGAAGTTGAAGAGTTGGCCGATGTGTATCTCTACACCGTGGATGACCTTGAAGAAGTGATTCAGGATAATCTGCGCGCACGTCAGACTGCCGCCGACAAGGCTCGGGATATTGTTGACCAAGAGGTTGAGAGCTGGTCGACCAAGCAGCGAGCTCTGGCTGTAGTGGATACCATTAAAGCCTTTCGTGACAGTGTAGAACTGATTCGCGACAGCGAAGTGGACAAGGCTCTGTCTGCTCTTGAGCGTGGGCAGGATTCGGCGAAAGTAATTAACACATTGGCGCGCAATCTGACCAATAAGCTGCTGCACAAACCGACTACTCGCCTTAAGCAGGCCGGTGAAGAGGGGCGAGACGATACTATTGATGCCACTCATGAACTCTTTGACCTAAAGAAAAAATAACTATGAAAGCATCCATACTGGCCAAGCTTGACAGCCTCTCCGAACGCTATGAAGAAGTGGGCGCCCTGATGAGTGACCCAGATATTATCGGCGACCAGAATAAATTCCGCGAGCTGTCCAAGGAATATGCTGAACTTGAGCCAGTTGTGAGGTGTTATCTGAGTTTTCAGGAAGTGGTGAGCAATATCGACGAAGCCAAGGCCTTGGCCAAAGATTCCGATCCGGATATGCGTGCCATGGCTCAGGACGAACTCAAAGAGGGCGAGCAGCAGTTAGAGATGCTGGAGCTTGATTTGCAAAAGCTACTGTTGCCCAAAGATCCCAATGATCATAAAAATGTGTTTCTGGAAATCCGTGCTGGCACTGGTGGTGATGAAGCGGCCATTTTCTCCGGGGATCTATTCCGCATGTACAGCAAGTTTGCTGAAAATTGCCGTTGGAAGGTTGAAGTGATGAGCGAAAGCTCCGGCGACCATGGTGGCTACAAAGAAATTATTGCCCGCATTGTCGGCACTGGCGTTTATTCCCAGCTCAAGTTTGAGTCTGGTGCCCATCGCGTGCAGCGAGTGCCGGACACTGAATCACAGGGCAGAATCCACACTTCTGCCTGCACCGTGGCTATTATGCCCGAGGCCGATGCCCAGGATGCCATTGAAATTAACAAGGGCGATTTGCGGGTTGATACCTTTCGCGCCTCTGGTTCTGGCGGGCAGCATGTTAACAAAACCGATTCGGCCATCCGCTTGACCCATTTGCCCACCGGCATGGTGGTGGAATGTCAGGATGAGCGCTCTCAGCACAAAAACCGTGCCAAGGCCATGGCGGTACTGCAGGCGCGGCTGGATTCGGCCCAGGATGATGCTGCCGCCAAGGAGCAGTCCGAACAGCGCAAGAGTCTGGTTGGCAGCGGCGATCGCTCCGAGCGTATCCGCACCTACAACTTCCCTCAGGGTAGGGTCACAGATCATCGTATCAACCTGACCCTGTACAAACTTGCCGAGGTTATGGAAGGTTCTCTGGGGGACCTGGTGCAGCCATTGGTTAATGAATTCCAGGCCGAACAGTTGGCCAGTCTGGCTGACTAATGATCACCGTTACAGATCTTCTGGGGCGCAGTGCCGAGCTAAGTCCAGCCAGCGATAGCGCCCAGTTGGACACCGAACTGTTGCTCTGCCACAGCCTCAATGTAGACCGCACTTGGTTAAAAACCTGGCCCGACCATCAGCCCCAGCCGGCGGATATTGCCCAGTTTGAACTGCTATTTAAGCGGCGTCTGAATGGTGAGCCTGTGGCTTTTATTATTGGTACCCAGGGTTTTTGGAGTCTTGAACTCTGTGTTTCTCCCGATACATTAATCCCCCGCCCAGAGACAGAACTGCTGGTTGAAACCGCTCTGCAGCTGGATCTTCCCACTAACAGTCAGGTATTGGATCTGGGCACAGGTACAGGAGCCATTGCACTGGCGCTGGCGGCGGAGCAACCTCTCTGGCAGGTTACCGGAGTTGATATACAGCCCAAGGCCTTGGCATTGGCGGAGCGCAATCGGCAGCTGCATCAGCTCGATAATCTGAGTATTTATCAGAGTGACTGGTTTTCGGCTCTAGCCACAGCCAGACCGCAGCCCGAGACCGGATTTGATTTAATACTGAGCAACCCCCCTTATATAGAAGCAGATGACCAACATCTGTTCGAGGGTGATGTGCGGTTTGAGCCAGCCTCAGCTCTGGTTTCCGGTGTTGATGGTCTGGATGATTTAAGACTTGTTATTGGGCAGAGCTGCAGTTTTTTGCGGCAGGGTGGCTGGCTGATGGTAGAGCATGGTCACAACCAGGGGGCCGCAGTGAGAGAGCTGTTTAGCGCGGCTGGCTATCACTCTGTAGAGACCCGTGTCGATTACAATCGGCTTGATCGCATCAGTCTCGGCTGTTTGCCAGAATCCTATTGAGAGGCCCTGCGGATCTTGTCTTTAGAGACCAGATTCCAGCGGTAGAGCATCGCCAGGCTGGCGATGGATGACGCAATTATCAATCCCGCCCAAAATCCAAACACACCCATGGGCTCTCCCCAGTAGTCTGTCAGCGCCAAACTATAGGCGATAGGAAATGCGATGACCCAAAATGCGATAACCTGAATAATCAATGGTCCGCGGGCATCTTTATAACCCCGCAGTGCCCCGCTGCAGGACATTTGCAATGAGTCAAAGCAGCCCAGAGCAGCGGAGAAAAAGAACAGGCTGGCGGCAATAATCTGGACCTCAGCTTCCGGGCTGAACATCTCGGCAAAGTCATAGCGCAAAAGAATTTTTATACTGCCGAGAAGCATGGCCAGCAAGAACACCAATTTAAAACCAGTGATACAGATTTTTCTTGCCGCTACAGGGTCCAGCCGGCCCTGGGCATGGGATACCATAATGGTCAAAGCCTGACCCACCCCCAAAGGAACCATATAGGCCAGTGAATCCAGATTGTTGGTGATGGCATGGGCACCGAGTACATTGGCCCCCAGATGGGCGATCAGCATAGGGATAATGGCAAAAAATCCCACCTCAGCGGCAATTGTTAAGGAGATGGGAATACCCAGACGCAAGATGTCGCCGATAGCCGCAGAGCTTGGTGCTGAAAACTGCCCGTACAGTTGCAGGTGCTTTAGATTATTGGCCCGACGACCATAGATAATCATGGCCAACAATAAAAACACCATTACCACAGTGGTTGCCCAGGCGGCCCCTATGCCGCCCATAGGGGTAAAACCGAGTTTGCCGAATACCAGAATATAATCGAGAATGCCATTGAGGACAAAGGCCAGACAGTTAAACACCATCACCGGCCTTATATCGCCGATCCCTTCAAATGTAGCGCGAAAGGCGAAAAAAGCCGGAAACATAAAACCGGTAATCAGATAGGGCAGCAGATAGCCCCGGGCAATGCGATAGACCTCTGGAGAAATATCCAGACGGCCAAGCAGAAAGACTCCCAGCAGTATTGCACCACAGACAATCACACCCATTGGCAACGCCAGCCACAGGCCCTGCTGAAACTGAAAGCGCACGCGATCAGTTTTTCCCGCGCCCCAGAAATTGCCAATAATCGGACTGTTGCCAATCATAATGCCGATGACCAGCAGATTGATCATCGCCCAGATACTGCCACCGAGCTGCAGTGCCGCCAGGTCATCGGCGCTGACCTGCCCGGCCATATAAATATCGGTCACAGTCATGCCGACCACAGCAATCTGACCAAGCATCAATGGTCCCGCGAGGCGCAAGAGGACGCCAGCGTCTTGCACAAATGTTGGGGGTTTAGCGGTAGTTGACATGCTTGGCTACTATTGTTGTGACTCGCCATTTTGGGTTAATGGGATTGGCAAAGAAAGAAAAATTTGCATGCAATTGACAGGGTCGGGCAGATAGCTTGTTAAATCAGGAATTTTTTCCCGGCACCGGGCTCTAACTCGCGGTAAACAGCATCATCAATCAAATTTATTTGCAAAGGGAATTGTCTATGCAGGCGCTAGTTGGTTTATTTTATCTATTTGTCGAAAAATTAAAATCTATTGAGTGGCTGGGCCCCTTGGCCCTGCGTCTTTATCTGGCACCCATATTTATTGGCGTTGGCGCTCACAAGTTTGCTCATTTTGAAGATATGGTGGCCTGGTTTGGCAACCCGGATTGGGG
This sequence comes from Porticoccaceae bacterium, assembly GCA_018664075.1. Lineage (GTDB taxonomy): Bacteria > Pseudomonadota > Gammaproteobacteria > Pseudomonadales > Porticoccaceae > HTCC2207. The sequence goes on from JABJOY010000009.1 coordinate 14,577, forward strand.
GCTTGGGTTGCCGGCACCAACATTAATGGTATTTCTCGCTGCCAGTACAGAGCTGCTCGGCGGTTTTGCTTTGCTACTTGGTCTGGCGACTCGCCTTGCGGTGATACCGCTGATAATGACCATGGTGGTCGCTGCAGGCACAGCTCATTGGGACAATGGCTGGTTTGCTATTGCCCCGGGAGACCCTGAAACCAGTACCGCCTCTGTGTTGGCCGCGGTGGGTATTCCCGCCGCCGAGAGCAGTCTGCAAAATAGCTTCGAAGTGGGTCGTCGCGTCAGTGCGGCAAAAAGCATTTTGCGCGAGCATGGCAATTACAGCTGGCTGACAGAGAAAGGCAGTTTTGTGGTGCTTAACAACGGAATCGAGTTTGCCGCGACCTATTTAATTATGTTGCTGAGTCTGCTGTTTACCGGTGGCGGGCGCTGGGTCAGTCTGGACTATTGGTTTGCTCGTTATCTGCGCAGATCTTCTGCTAGCTAAAACCTGTACTGTTTATTTGTAACCAGCGCTGAAGTTCGCTTCAGCGTGGTGCTTTTTAGTTGTGCCGTTTAACTATGTTTTAGCTGCCTTCCATTCAGGATATAGCTACATTTATTCTTTGCAGCGATTTTCTATCAATTCTGCTACACTCCGCGCCCATATTGGTCAGGACTATTTCTTGAAAAATGTCCCTGGGCAGCAAATTATGAACAATACTGTGGCGATTACTTTGACTGAAAATAACTCTGTATCTGAGGCTGTATCTCCGACGGCAAACAACGAGCCGGAAAATAATAGCGATAAACCAAAAGCACCCCGCCGCAAACGGGGTTCTGGTCGCGGGGGCAATAGCTGGGATATTTCTAAGTTTGTGGTTGAGCCTGTTGAAGGTAAAACCAGATTTCATGATTTTGATCTGCCAGCACCGCTAATGCAGGGGATCCAGAGTACCGGCTTTGAATACTGCACACCGATTCAGGCGGCTTCATTGCCCCACACCTTAAATGGCCATGATATTGTTGGTAAGGCGCAGACCGGAACCGGTAAAACAGCGGCCTTTCTGATTAATACCATTACCGATCTGATCAAACACCCAATTGAAGACGAGCGCTTTATGGGTGAGGCCCGTGCATTGATTATGGCGCCGACCCGGGAGCTAGCTATTCAGATTGCCGATGATGCCACCCAGCTGGTTAAATACACGGATCTTAAAGTCCACTGTCTGGTGGGCGGAATGGATTACGGCAAACAGCTGCAAAGAATGCAAAAGCACCATTGCGATATATTGGTGGGTACCCCTGGTCGCCTGTTGGATTTTGCCAATAATCGCGACCTGTATTTAGATCAGGTTGAAGTGCTGGTTATCGATGAAGCTGATCGCATGCTGGATATGGGCTTTATTCCTCAGGTGCGCCGCTTGGTGCGCTTGACGCCAAAGCGGGAAGAGCGCCAGTCACTGCTGTTTTCTGCCACCTTTACCCCGGAAATATTACGTCTTTCAGAAACCTGGACCGATAATCCAGTGACTGTAGAGATTGGCGCCGAGCGCGTGGCGACCGACACAGTAGATCAGAAAATCTACATTACTACTGCCAGTGAAAAGTTTGCCCTGTTGAATAATATTCTGATCAATGATGATGTTGATAGCGTTATGGTCTTTGCCAACCGCAGAGATATCTGCCGCACATTGCATGAAAAGCTTAAGAAAAAGGGCTTTAAAGCAGGTCTGCTGTCGGGGGATGTACCGCAGAATAAGCGCATGCGTGCTCTGGACTCATTTAAGTCCGGCTCGTTGAAAGTGATGGTAGCTACAGATGTGGCTGGTCGCGGTATTCACGTTGACGGCATTAGTCATGTAATCAATTACACCTTGCCGGAAGAGCCAGAGGACTATGTTCACCGCATTGGCCGCACAGGTCGCGCCGGTAAAACCGGCACCTCAATCAGCTTTGCCTGTGAAGACGATGCATTCCTGCTGGAACCTATTGAAAAACTGCTCGATATGAAACTACCTTGCACTATGCCTGAAGAACATCTTCTGGAGGAAGTACCCGCACTTAAACCTGCACCTGCTGCCAGGAAAAAAGCACCAGCGGCAAGTAGAGCCTCAGCGGATAAAGAGCCCTCAGCCAATAAAGAGCCTTCAGCCAATAAAGAGCCCTCAGCGGATAAAGAGCCCTCAGCCCCTAGCAATACAGAGCATGAACAAGAGGCTAAGTCTTAACCCCGTAATCCCGGCACCACAACAATGTCCCGCCAATAACCGCTGCAGGCAATGCCAATAGATTTAGCAGCGGTATGGCCGAGGCCATCAATACCGTAAAGCCAAAGCCCATTCCCTGCCATCTTTTGCTGGCCCCAAGTGCAAGTAGCTGTTGGAAAGGAACCTGATCAGCTTCAGCGCCATAATCCAGATATTGAATCGATAGAGACCAGGCAGCCCAGGCTCCTGCAATCACAGGTGCCAGCAGATTGATCAATGGCATAAAACTAATGATTAAAGTTACCAGAGCAACAGCTATGGTGCGCGGAATAAAGTAACCCAACAATTGCAGTTGGCGCACAAAGCTCTGCCAGGCAATCTGTAGTAATGATGTGTTCGATGGACTGTATCCTTCACCCCGTTCAATTATTAAAATCCGCTCCGCCACCACACCGTAAAATGGTGAGCCAATCAGATTGGCAAAAATTGTAAAGCTTAAGGCATAGATCACCAGTGCCAGCCCGGCAAACAGTAGCCAGATGACCCATATCAACCAGTGAAGCCATTCCGGCACCTGACTGATCAATTCCTCCAGCCACCCCCCTAACCACTGACCTGCGGCCAATGTAAGCGATGAGAATAGCAGGATATTGATTAATAGTGGGCTGAGTATCAGCCAGCGCACTTTGGAGTGCCAGAGTAGCTTTGCGCCCTGAAGCAGCAATGCTGGCCCACTGAGGCTACCTATGGGATTTTGGTTTGCAGGATTCATAAATGAATGGCATTTGCGCAGTAATTTGTCTTGGGGCAAGAATAGCATCTATGCTTTGGTAATCTGTGATTAATTTGAGGATTGATAAATGGTCAAGCTGATAAAAATTGTTTTTGTGCTAGTTGTGGTGTTGGGTATTTTACTGGTGATGAACCTGGGCAGTGGCCTTAAAACAATGGTAGAGACTCTGGGGCCAGAAATGACCCAGTCCGAGGTTAGTCTCAGGCGCGCGGAGATTTCTTTATTTTCTGGCGAGGGCAGCTTCCATGATTTGGTGATTGGCAATCCCCAGGGTTTCGATACTCCCCGAGCGTTCTCTCTGGGCGAGATCAGTTTTAGTCTAAACAACGAGTCTCTGGCAACGGATATTATTGTTGTAGAGTCCCTGCGCATTGTGGCGCCAGAGGTGACCATGGAGTCTGCCCGGGGAGGCAGTAATCTAGACAGAATTGAACATAATATTGCCAGTTTTCTTGGCACTGGCGGTCATGAGTCTACCGAGGCTGGCAAGAAAATTGTGATAAAGGATTTATTGATTACAGATGGCAAGCTGAAATATGCATTGGTAGGGGACAAAACTCTGGAGTTGCCATTGCCAGAGCTACATTTGACCAATATTGGTGAGCCCGGGCAGGGGCTGTCCATGGCAGAGGCCTCGGCAAAAATTATTGCGGCTATCTCCAAGGGCGCCAGCAAAACCGTTCTGAACTCCGGCTCGTTAAAAGATATAGGTGGTGATCTGGAAGGGCAGATCAAAGACAAGGCCAGCAAAATCAAAGGCCTGTTTAAGGGGCTTAAGACGCCTTAGTTGTGGCGCATCAACCGCTGTTTCTGACGGTTCCAGTCACGCTCTTTATCATCCATTCGCTTGTCATAGGCCACCTTGCCTTTGGCCAGCGCGATCTCGCATTTAATCAGGTGACCTTTCCAGTAAAGGGCGGTGCAGACACAGGTGTGACCCTTCTGGTTGACCCCTTCCTCGAGCTTTTGCAGCTCCCGGTGGTTAAGCAGCAATTTTCTGGTGCGGGTGGGGTCGGTAACATAATGGGTTGAGGCAGCGGGCAATGGGGTAATGTTGGTGCCAATCAAAAAAGCTTCCCCATTTTTGATAAACACATAGGTGTCAGTCAGGTTAACCCTGCTCTCTCTAAGGCTTTTAACTTCCCAGCCGAGCAGCGACAGGCCGGCCTCAAAGGTCTCTTCGATAAAATAGTCGTGCTTGACCTTGCGGTTAAGGGCAATAGTGTTGGATTGTTGCTTGGGTTTCTTCTTGCTCATGGCCCAGATTATACGTGGGCGCTGGGCATTGTCATAAGGTATTCATAAACAACTGCGCAATTTCTCAAGTTTATTCGCTAGCCAGCTGTTGTGGGTTACAATTCAATCCATAAATACATGGGGTTTATTATGGCGTTACAACAAAAAGGAATGCATGGCACCTGGGTCAGCCGCTGGACATTTATTATGGCCGCCACAGGCTCGGCAGTGGGCCTGGGCAATATGTGGAAGTTTCCCTATGTTGCGGGCAGCAACGGAGGCGGCGCCTTCGTGTTGATGTATCTGGCCTGCATTCTGCTGATTGGTGTCCCAGTGATGATGGCCGAGGTAATGATTGGCCGCCATGGTCGCAAGAGCCCGATTAATTCGATGCGTGATGCTGTCGATGACAGTGGGGCAGATCCTCGATGGGGCTATGTCGGCTGGATGGGGGTGGCTGCAGGCATGCTGATCCTGTCGTTTTATGCGGTTATTGCTGGCTGGGCGCTGGATTATATTTTTGAAGTGGCATCGGGTAATTTAATTGGCGTCAACGGGGCATCAGCTGGTGCAGTGTTTGATCAGTTGCTCAATGACCCCGGTCGCCTGGTGCTCTGGCAAACGGTGTTTATGTTGCTCTGTGTCGGCGTTGTGGTCGGCGGTGTAAAGCGGGGCCTGGGTGTTGCGGTAGAGATCCTGATGCCACTGCTGTTTGTGATGATGTTGATATTGCTGGGCTTTGCTGTTGTAAAAGGTAATTTCAGCGCTGCTTGGGCTTTCCTGTTTAGTTTCAATTTTGAGGCTCTGAGTTGGCGGGCTGTACTTGAGGCGATGGGTCAGGCGTTCTTTACCCTGAGTATAGGTATGGGCGCCATTATGGCCTACGGTGCCTACATGCCTCAGAATGCCAATATAGGTAAAACTATTCTGGTGGTGGCCTTCTTTGATAGCTCTGTGGCGATTATCTCCGGTCTGATTATCTTCTCCATTGTGTTTGCGACCCAGGGTGTTGAACCCAGTGCCGGCCCTGGGCTAATGTTTATCAGCCTGCCGGTTGCTTTTGGTGCCATGCCTGGGGGTGTGTTGATTGGCTCGATTTTCTTTGTGCTGGTGTCTATTGCGGCTTGGAGTTCGGCGATATCGCTGCTTGAACCCTGTGTGGCTTGGTTGATAGAGACAAAGAATATGGGCCGTATTACAGCCAACCTGTTGCTGGCAGGGTTTGCCTGGCTGCTGGGTCTGGGTTCTGTGTTCTCATTTAATATTTGGTCTGAATACAAGCTGGCTGGTTTTACCTTCTTTGATTTCCTCGATTTCCTGACTGCCAATATTATGTTGCCGCTGTCTGGTCTGATGATCGCCCTGTTTGTAGGTTTTGTGATGAAAGAAGAGGCGGTCAACGCTGAGTTAGAGGGAACCCCCAGCCTGGTAGCTGAATTTTGGCGCACCACGTTGCGTTACATAGCACCTGTTGCCATTGCCGCGGTTTTTGTTATGGGCATTTACGATAAATTTTTGTCTTAGGCTGTTTTTGAATGACGGTTATTTCTCGCTCGGCACTGGTCATGCACTCTGCACAGGCTATGTATGATCTGGTCAATGATGTGGCCAGCTACCCACAATTTATGGATGGCTGTGCGGCGGTTGAGGTGTTTGAGCATACAGAGCAGACTATGCTGGCGCGGCTGGTTTTAAAGAAAGCTGGTGTGCAGATCAGTTTAGTGACCCGCAATAGCTTGCAGTCCCCCCGGCAGATTGAGATGCATTTGGAAGACGGGCCATTTAAAAAACTCAAAGGGCTGTGGCTGTTTAAGCCCCTAACCGAAGAGGCCTGCAAGGTATCTTTGGATCTGGAGTTTGAATTTAGCAGCAGAGGTATGGGGCTGGCGGCCTCTAACCTGTTTTCTGGCGTGGCTAATAATTTGGTGGACTCGCTGTGTCAGCGAGCCGATAAAGTGTTTTTGGAGCAGAGCAATGACTGAGTTAATCAATGTGGAAGTGGCCTACGCGCTGCCTCAAAAACAGGTGTTGAAAGCACTCACCGTGGCTTCTGGCACCACTGCTCTGCAGGCGATAGAACAGTCCGGTATTTTGCAGGATTTCCCGGAGATCGATACAAATAGCGACAGTATTGGTGTTTTTTCGCAGGTTTTAGGCACAAAGGGCTTGGCTGAGCCTGCTGTTTACCAGCTGCAGCCAATGGATAGAGTAGAGATTTATCGCCCGCTGATTGCCGACCCCAAAGAAGTGCGTCGCCGCCGTGCCGAGGAGGCCAAAGCGAAGCGCGAGCAGGGCTAGATATTTGCGCCTGGTCTAGCGTTCTTCTGCGATCGCTGAGCTGGGCAGATAATCCCCGGTCATACGTTCCAGATTGCCTTCGCTATCAAAGTAGATGGTGACACGCTCTTCGGTTTTTCTACCTGCCGAGGTCACTCTGCTGTAAAAATAATCCCAGCGCTTCTGATTGAAGGTATCAATCACCAGTGGAGTGCCCAATACAAATTGTACCTGTGACATGCTCATGCCTGGGCGCAACTTATCTATCATCTCCTGATCAACAATATTGCCCTGTTGAATGTCGACTTTGTGAACCCCGGGAAACTTCAGCCAGGAGCAGCCAGTAGACAGTAGAGAAAAGGTAATCAGGCAGATAATTGTTAATCGCATCGATGGGCTTCCAGTTGGTTGCGCGAACAGGGATAATACCTAATGATGACAACATAGAGAAGAGGTAAGCATGACTACGGAAGATCAGGAACTGAAAAAGGCAGGTCTCAAGGTCACATTACCCAGGGTCAAAATCCTGCAGATGCTGGAAAACAGCCCGGATCGCCATATGACCGCCGAAGATATTTATCAGTTGTTGCGCGATGCTGGTGAGGATGTGGGCATTGCAACTGTGTACCGGGTACTCACCCAGTTCGAAGTGGCTGGTCTGATTGAGCGACATAATTTTGATAATGGGCCAGCGGTCTATGAACTGGATCGCGGTGAGCATCACGATCACATGGTCTGCACAGAGACCGGAGCAGTGATTGAATTCCACGACGCTGAAATTGAAAAAATCCAGGAGCAAATTGCCGAGCAAAAAGGCTATGAGCTGGTTGGACACAACCTGGTTTTGTACGTCAAACCAAAAGCCTGATAAACCAGGCACAGAATAATAATAAGAAGACAATATGACTCTGCAGCAACTCGAAGACTTTTTTAATGCCTGGGCCGATATGATGTGGAGTACACCATTGGTGGTACTGCTGGTGGGTGGCGGCCTGTTCTTTATGTTCTATTCCCGCTTTCGCCCCTACAGATATTTTGGCCATGCCATCAATCTACTCAGGGGCAAGCTCGATGACCCCAATGATCCCGGACGTATCCCCCATGCTCAAGCCCTGTCCACGGCACTCTCGGGTACCATTGGTCTGGGTAATATTGCCGGTGTGGCTATTGCCATCAGTATCGGTGGCCCCGGCGCGGTGTTCTGGATGTGGGTGACGGCCATTGTTGGGGTAGCCACCAAATTCTACACTGCCTCCCTGGCCGTGATGTATCGCAGTGAGGGCTCCGACGGCACCCTGCACGGCGGCCCTATGTACGTGATTATGGAAGGCATGGGCAAACGCTGGTATCCATTGGCGGCGCTGTTTGCTGTGGCCTGCCTGATCGGTGCACTGCCTATTTTTCAGGCCAATCAGTTTATCCAGCTGTTGCGGGATGTGATTGCCATTCCTGCGGGCTGGGCTACCAGCGAGTCCCATTTTGGCTTTGATCTGGCGGCCAGTTCAGTGGTTGCGCTGCTGGTGGCGATGGTGGTGATTGGCCGTATTGAGCGTATCGGTAAACTGACGGTGCGCCTGGTCCCATCCATGGTGCTTTTATATCTGTTTATGACCATTACCGTGATGTTCAATTATGCGGCGGAGATTCCCGCCACTTTGCTGTTAATCGTTACCGATGCCTTCACTGGTGCGGCTGCTGCCGGAGGCTCAATTGGTGCTGTGATTATGATCGGTGTGCGCCGCGGTGCATTTTCCAATGAGGCTGGTATAGGCACCGAGTCCATGGCCCATGGTGCGGCAAAAACCGCTGAGCCCATTCGCGAAGGTGTTGTGGCTATGGTGGGCCCGGTCATTGATACCTTGCTGGTCTGTACCTGCACGGCATTGATTATTTTGCTGACCGGTGTGTGGCAGACCGAAACTGGTGTGACCGGAGTGACCTTAACTGCACGGGCCATCGAGCAGGTATTCCCGGTGATGGGTATGTATCTGTTACTGCTAATGGTGGGGCTGCTGAGTTTTAGCACCATGGTTACCATGTGGTTCTATGGGGTGAAATGCATGGGCTTTTTGCTCGGTGCTGATCGCCAGTACTGGTACACGCCAATTTATTTGGCACTGCTATTGGCCGGTGCTGTGGTATCCATGGATATTGTTAATGGGCTGATTCTGGCGACCTACGCCACCATGGCAATTCCAACAATGATCTCGGCGCTGTATCTGGCACCCAAGGTCAATCAGGCGGCGAAGACCTATTTTGCCCGGCTGGATAAGGGTAAATAACCCAGAGAAAACTATTTGTTTTATAGCATTTTGGTCTAGTCTTAAAATCAGGTTGAAGAAGGTAAGGAAAACCTTCGTAGTTTCAATAACTTACCACCTGACAATTGAATGACTAATCAATAACAAGGAAGTTGCTATGAAACGTATTGTGATCTGTGCCGACGGCACCTGGAATCGACCTGAGAAAGATCCGCAAGACCATCCTACCAATGTTTTAAAATTAGCCCGTGCGGTCAAACCCGTGGCCAGCGATGGCATTGCCCAGCAGGTTTTCTACGACTGGGGTCTGGGCTCCTATCATGATGGAGCAGTGGCTGGCACCACCGGCCGTGGCATCAACAAAAATATTATGGATAACTACCGCTACCTGGTGCAGAACTATGCCCCTGGTGATGAAATATATCTGTTTGGTTTTAGCCGCGGATCCTACACTATACGCAGTCTCTGCGGCCTGATTAACAACTGTGGGATTCTTAAGCGTCCGAACGCCCGGCTGATAGAATCTGCTTTTAGCCATTACAAAAAATCCGGTCCGGCGTTTCGTCCCGGCGGTGAAAAATCCAAAGCTTTTAGAGTGACCCATTCTCATCCCAATCGCACCATCAAGTTTGTCGGTGTCTGGGATACGGTTGGGGCTCTGGGCATTCCTTTTTCATTTTTGGGGCTAATGGATCGGGATGATGAATTTTATGACACCAAAATGGGGGACAATATTTCTATTGCCCGCCATGCTCTGGCCATTGACGAGTTGCGCTCGGATTTTGAGCCCACTATATGGCAGGATCGGGAGCATATGGATCTGCAGCAGGTGTGGTTTGCCGGGGTGCATAGCAATGTAGGTGGCAGTTATGCCCCGGACGCTGATGGTGGTGTGTTGTCGGATATTCCTATGGACTGGATTAGAAAGGAAGCCAAGGCTGCGGGACTGCACCTTGAAGCCCATATGGTGCAGGGGTTAAAACCAGTGCCAACGGCTACATTGCATCAGTCGCGCAAGCATATTTTCCGCTCCAAGCGACCCTTTCACCGGCCCATAGACCATGGCCATGGGCCGGTGTTAATACACAGGTCGGTGAAACAACGCTGGGAGGCGGATGCCAAATACAGGCCGAAGAATCTGCTGAGTTATTTAGCGGACCACAATGGCCAGTGGCCCGCTCTTATTGGCTAGGGTTTAAAGCAGCTTCTCTATAGATTTGGCCAGATCCGCTGGTTTGGTGATGGTGGCAAAACGATCTGTCACCTGACCTTCGCGATCAACCAGAAACTTGGTGAAGTTCCATTTGATATTGTTGTTAAACAGACCGCCGGCCTGCTTGGTCAGATAGCTGTACAACGGGTGTCGCCCGGCACCATTGACTTCAATTTTACCCATTACTGGAAAGCTCAGGCCATAGTTCATCTGGCAGAATTCCTGCACCTCTGCATTGGTACCTGGCTCCTGGCCCCGGAACTGATTGCAGGGCAGAGCAATAATCACCAGACCGCGCTCGGCATAGGTATCGTGCAATTTCTGCAGTCCTTCATACTGAGGGGTAAAGCCACATTTACTGGCAGTGTTGACGATCAGCACTACCTTGCCCCTATAGGCGTCCAGTGCCTGCTCATCTCCGCTGCTGGTGGGTACCGAAAAGTCGTAGATGGAATCTGGCTGAGACATATTTTTACCTTATTGTTATTGGTTATTTAAAGCAGTGTTCTGGCGCTGGAAAAGTACCAGAGCGAACCTCATTGCCATAGGCAATAATGGCCTCCTGAATACTGGCGTTTTGATCGAGGAAATTCTTGGAAAACTTGGGCAGGCGCTGGGAAATGCCGAGCATATCCTGCAGCACCAGTACCTGAGCATCTGTATCCGGGCCAGCGCCAATACCTATAACCGGAATATGCAGTGCCTGGGATAATGCCCGGCCAAGCGAGGAGGGCACACATTCAACAACAATCAGGTCAGCACCGGCTTCTTCCAATACCTGAGCTTCGGCAATCATCTGCTGGGCCGACTCTTCTTCTTTGCCCTGTACCTTATAGCCACCCAGTTTGTGTACCGACTGGGGTGTCAGGCCAACATGGCCGCACACGGGGATACCGCGCTCGGTGAGCATATAAATGGTCTCTGCCAGCCATTCTCCACCCTCAAGTTTAACCATCTGGGCGCCAGCCTGCATCAGGATGGCGGCATTGTCCATGGCCTGGCTTTCGCTGGCGTAGGACATAAATGGCATATCAGTCATCAGCAATGTGCGGCTGTTGCCCCGTTTAACGATTTCGGTGTGATAGGCCATTTCATCCACAGTTACCGGGATAGTGCTGTCGCGCCCCTGAATCACATTGCCCAGAGAATCCCCCACAAGGGTCACTTCAATACCTGCGGTTTCTATCATGCGGGAAAAGGTATAGTCGTAGGCAGTGATAACAGCAAATTTTTCGCCCGCCGCTTTTATGGCATTAAGGTTGCTGATGGTAGTGGTTTTCATGGCGTGAACTAGCCTCAATCTGGTGGCAGGGACGCTACGTTACTGGGTTTCGTAGCTGATAACAAGTTGCCTGGTATCAAGCTTATTGGATTGGTTGTGGGTTGTAGTAATGGCGTCCGGTTTTGGTCTGCAGTATATATTTCACCAGATTATGGTAATCCAGATCGCCATCGGCGAGATTAATCTCACTGGTATTTACGATCAGTAACGGACTGTCGTCGTAATGGTAGAAAAACTGCGTATAGGCGTCATTGAGCTGTTGCAGGTAGGACTGCTCTATAGGGCGCTCAATGATATTGCCACGCCGCTGCACGCGCTCATAGAGGGTCTCGGTCGGAGCCTGCAGGTAGATCACCAGGTCGGGTTTAGGCAGATCTTCAATAATATTGTCATAGACGGTTTGATAGAGACGATACTCGTCGTTGTCCAGAGTAATGCGGGCAAATAACGGATCTTTTTCAATCAAAAAATCCGAGATGCGCACCTGCTGAAAAATATCCCCCTGACGCAAATCCTGAAGTTTGCGCATGCGCTGGAATAAAAAATACAGCTGAGTTGGCAGAGCATTGCTGCGCCGATCTTGATAAAAGCGCTCCAGAAAAGGGTTTGTCTCAGCCTCTTCGAGCAATGTTTCATAATTAAAGGAGTCAGCCAGACGCTTGGCTAATGTGGTTTTGCCTATGCCTATAGGGCCTTCTATGGCGATATAACTGGGAATTGTAGCAAGGGATAAATCCAGATTAAGCTCATTGACCAAGGCTGGTTCCACAGAAGTCTCCAAACACCAAATTTATTCTCACAGCTGCTCTGGGCGGTGTGAAAGTTATAGCTTGACGATACCTTGCATTGAGCAGTTTGCCAATAGCGCGGCGATATTTTCGCCATTTGGCAGGCTCAGCTGTGGTTCTATCTCGGTCAATGGTGCCAGCACAAAGCCGCGCTCGCGCATACGCGGGTGGGGCAGAGTCAGACGATCACAATCTTGCACCAGCTGGTTATACAGCAAAATATCCAAATCCAGAGTTCTGGCTCCCCAGCGGATATTGCGTACCCGGCCCTGCTGCTGCTCAATGGATTGCAAATAATCCAATAGTTGCAATGGGGTCAGCTGGGTTTCAAGCTTGGCTGCGGCATTAATATAATCCGCCTGCTCCCCAGGGCCTATGGGTGGCGTCTGGTAGAAGCTGGATACTGTGACAAGGTTTATTTGCCTGTGTGAAGACAGGCTGTTCAGGGCTTTGTTGAGCTGTGCCTGAGGCGCGACTATGTGGCCATCGACATTGTCACTGAGATTGCTACCCAGCCCTATATAAGCCAGAGCCATTAGTCGACTCTGGGTTTTCTTGGTTTTCTGCGCTTGCGATTGCGTCCAGGTTCACCGAGCGCTTTGGACATTTGATGTTGTTTTTCTTCGTCGGCATTCTGGTAGGCAGTCCACCAGTCTCCCAGACCGCTGAGTTCCTCTCCAGCCTGTTCCCGGAGCAGCACAAAGTCATAGGCGGCACGAAAACGTGGATGTTCGACAAGGCGCTTGGCTCTGTGACCGCCGCGGCGGGGCAGCAGCAGCTGTAAATCCCATATCTCACGCATGGGCATGGTAAAGCGTTTGGGAATAGCGGTAATTGGGATCTGTTTGGCGATCACTTCGCCCGCAGCTTTGCTCAGGGCGTAGGCTGGGCTATTGCCCCGGTCGCGATAGCGAGAGGCCAATTGCTGCACCGATGGCCACAGCAGAGCTGCATAGATAAAGGCTGGAGTAACCCGCTTGTTGCTGCGAATGCGCAGGTCAGTATTGGTAAAGGCCTGCTCAATAAGCTTGCCAGTCAGGCTGTTTCGATCTTTCATCATGGCGCTGACCTGGGGGGCAATATAGTCAAACAGGCCATATTCGTAGAGCAGCCAGAATGTGGCCAGGCCCTGTCCGCTCATAAACAGTTTTAAGGTTTCATCAAACAGGCGCGGTGGCGATACATGTTCGAGATTGGCCGCCAGCTTGCGCATTGGCTTTTCAGTGACAGGGTCAATGCTGAATCCCAGTTTAGCGGCAAAGCGGGCTACCCGCAGCAGGCGCACAGGATCTTCACGGAATCTGGTGGCAGGGTCGCCCATTATGCGGATAATGCGGTCGTCAATATCCTCGAGACCATCAGCGAAATCATGGATGCTATTGTCGCTGGGGTCGTAGTACAGGGCATTGATAGTCAGATCACGGCGGCTGGCATCATCGCTGATGGAGCCAAATACATTATCCCTGGTGAGCACACCGGAATCAGCTTGCTGGCGTCTGCTGCCACCTTTTTTATCCGTGCCTTTGCTTTCGTTGGAACGGAAGGTCGTGACCTCAATCAGCTCGCGGCCAAACTGCACATGCACAATTTGAAAGCGACGACCGATAATTCGTGAGCGCCTGAACAGAGGTTTGATCTCACCAGGCTTGGCATTGGTGGCGACATCGAAATCTTTGGGCTTGAGTCCCAGCAGCAGGTCGCGAACCGAGCCGCCTACCACATAGGCTTCATAGCCATTCTCCTGCAATACTTCGACGACTTTGCGCGCGTCTCTGCTAATCATTTTCGGCGACAGTGAGTGTTGGTCACTGGGCACGACTCTGTGCTCACCAACATTATGCTGGTGAGCGTCTTTGGAGAAAAATCTACTGATACGTTTCAGCATGAACAGCTTGCCGGTGGACTGTTGGGAAGGCGCAGTTTAACAGAGGATCACCAATTACGGGAGCATTGGATTGCGGATGCGTATACTTTGGACAATAAAAAAGGGATGTCTTTCGACAACCCCCCTCAATGGTTCTTCGAGCTTTAGCTCTGGGAACACTTTTCGCAATCCATCCAATTTTTATTATTCTTTATTGTTATTATTACTCAGAGACTCTCTCTGGTGCTTTTCATTCTAATCAGAATTTTTTTTGCTTCAAGCTAAATAACCAAATTTTTTTCTAATTCGTAGAAACAGAGTATTTTGTTACTTTTAGAAACAGCTTTTGGCAGAAACATATTCATCAGCGCATAAATCAGGCTTTTTTCCGACTGATACCCAGTTTGTTGCGTCGCTCCCACAGGGATTTACGGCTGATGCCCAGCTTTTGTGCCAGTGCAGTTTCACTCATATTTTCCTGGTTTTCCAGGACGAAGCTGGTGAAATAGTCTTCCAGAGAGAGTCCGGCTGGCCCATCAATAGCAGGGTTTGTGGTCATGCTCTTTTCGTCAGCAGATGGTTCATCATGGGTCTGGGGAGCGTCGCCCAGACCCAGCATATCGGGTTCTAGCAGCTCTCCGGTCTCCGCCAAAATGGCACCTTGATAGATTGTATTTTGCAGTTCCTGAACATTGCCCGGCCAGCTGTAATCCAGCAGAGCCTGCTTCGCCTCGCTCGACAGATTGATCTCCAGATTTAGTTCGCTACTGTACCTATCGATAAAATGTTCTATTAGAGCAGGTATATCCCCGGCCCGCTCGCGCAGCGTTGGCACTAGAATCTTGACCACATTGAGGCTGTAAAAGAGATCTTTACGGAAGCGCCCGGTTTGGGTGAGTACTCTGAGATCCTGCTCCACCGATGCAACGAAACGAAAATTTGCCTGCTGTATTGCTCTGAGTATCTGAGGCTGCATTGGGCCGGGAAGTTCGCAGATGTTATTCAGGAACAATGTGCCTGAGCCGTCTTGTTCCAAAATCTGGGATAGTTCAGCACTGCTAACCGAAGCGCAGTTGATAGTGATAAAAGGCTGTCCTGCAAAGCTACTACCCGCATGTATGGTCTCTGCAACAGTGCGCCTGCCTGTGCCATTTTCACCATGGATCAACACAGGGGCAGAAGTGGGCGCCGCTTTGTGTACAGTACGCAGAATTTTCAGTATCTCCGGGCTATTGCCCATGAGTAACCTGTTGGGCTCTGGGCGAGCCTGCTTTGATTCCCCCAGTATACGCCGCACTGCATTGAGCATTTCGTCATGGTCAAAGGGTTTGGATACGTAGTCGGCTGCCCCCTGACGCATGGTATCAACAGCAGAGCGCAGGCTGGCATAGCTGGTCATAATCATTACTGGCACATTGCCCGCGGCCTTAATCAGGTCGGTGCCGGCGCTGCCCGGCAAGCGTAGATCACTGATGACCAGGTCGAAGTCATTGAGATTATATGACTGCTGTGCCGCTTTGACACTGATGGCTTCAGAGATGTTGAAATCGTGACGCTCAAGCAGCTTGCGCAGGGAGGTACGAATAATATCTTCGTCTTCAACAATAAGAATATGATGATTGTTCATGCTCATACTGCGGATGATAGGGGAAAACTGATGGTTGCAGTAGTGCCACATTGGCTATTTTCTGCAGGACTGCTGATGGAGATTTCAGCACCAAGACTTTTTACCAGATTAAACACCACCCAAAGCCCCAATCCAGTGCCGCTGCCTGGGTCTTTGCTGGTGACAAAGGGCTCAAAAAGGTGGCTCTGGAGGCTGTCCTCAATGCCAGTACCCTGATCGCTGACTTTGAGGTGAACATGTTTGTCAGTGCTGTCAGCGGTAATGCTGATAACGCCTCCCTGTGGGGATGCATCCCGGGCATTGCTCAACAGATTGAGGAATATTTGCAGCAGCTGGTTGTAATCGCCATCAATGGTTAATTCCGGATCGATGATTGATCTGAAATTGACGGCAATCGGCGAGGGACTCATGGTGAGCAATCTAATGGCCTCCTCAGCCGCTCTCTGAAGCTCGATCTTTTGTCGGCTTTTACTCAGGGCACTACCGCCTTTGGAAAAGCTGATCAGTGACTGAACAATGCGATTGATACGCTGGGTCTGGGACAGGATTTGCTCCGCAGACTCGGCGATCTGACCGGTTTCAGTTTCATGCTGCAGATTCTGCGCGAGACAGGCAATACCAGTGACAGGGTTGCCAATTTCATGGGCAACCCCGGCTGCCAGGCGTCCAACTGAAGCCAGACGTTCATTGTCGATCGCTTTTTGGATAAGATTTATTGCTTTGGTGTTGTCTTCAATCAGCACAACAATATCTGTGTCCGGGTCAGGGTTAATATGCTGGGCTGATTTTTGCAGGCCGAACCATCGCACTTGATCCCCGAATTCCAGGCGCAGTTCATCAAGCACTGTCGAATCACTAGCAATAAAGCTGCTAATGGCGCTGCCCCAGGGCTCTGGTAAGTCGTTGATAGAACTACCGGTCACAGTTTTGCTGTCCCAGCCGGTGTAGTCAGCCAGAGTTGTATTCCATTTAATAATTTCACCTGACTGGTCCACAGAGATAACCCCTATGGGCAGATTGTCGATAATTTCCCGATGATGCATGCGCAGCTTGTTCAGTTCGCTGGCAATACCAGTGAGGCGGTCACCATGGATAGCCAGTGCAGATTCAATCAGATAGATATCATCTGGCTCATTGGCCGCGGGAATGGTCACAGGCAGGGATTTTTCCATAATCCGGTTTGCAGTCAGCACGCCGAAACGCATATTTAATGAGGCATTGATATTGTCGCGCAGCTGCCGCAGGGCAGAGGGTCTGACTTCGGCCTGATCAAATCCCAGATTATCCAGAGCTTTGGCAACTTCGCTGTCGGCGGCCTCCCCCAGAGACAGGCGCAGACTGGAGGTAATTTCGGCCACGGATTTCTGCGTGATTTCTACCCGGGCCGGGATATAGACATTGTCTATCATACACACTGCGGCAAAGGACTTCTGTTCGGCATCCATGGGCCCAAAGACACTGAATATTATGCAGACGGTAATATTGACCAGCAGTGCCTCAATGGCCCATATATTCCAGTTCTGCATGCCGAATTGAATGGTAGTGTCTGAAATAGGAAGTTGCCAGCTCCAGTCACCAAACAGCAGGGGCAATGCGATAGTTATTAGCCACAGGGAAATACCGGCCACCAGACCGCCGATAAATCCACGACGATTAACATTGGGTAGATATATGGCAGCAAGCATGCCCGGAGTTAGCTGTGCCAGTCCTGAAAATCCTGCCAGATAATAATCGGTGATGCTGCGGCTCTTAACCAACAGGCTCAATGCTGCGCAGAATACAATCAGACAGACTGCGATAAGGCCTTGTCGCTGCTTGAGCCAGGCGGATAACCGGGGCTGCAGATACAGCTTCTTGCTTGGCAGCAGAAAGCTGTTCATTAATATTTTTGACCAGATCAATATCAGGCTACAGGAAAATGACAGGCCCAGTAACATAATGCTGGCTGTTCCCAGACCAGCCACTGAGGGGTGACTGGTCAGCGCAGGCAGGTTGTACAGGTATTCCTGTAGTGGTGAAAACGACTGCACCGAGATACCAGCCCAGAGCAGAGGGAATACTGGAATACAGGCGAGTAATACCAGCAGTGGGTAGGCCCAGGAGGTCATCCCGGTCTGTCGCTCGGAAATATTATCTGATACCAGCAGGCTAAAATTAATTGGTGAGGCAAAGCTGGCGATCAGGAAAATAGTAAAAATGCTGTAGGACAGGTCCATACGCTTAACAATATTGAGCTGCCCGCTATCAGCGATCCAGTTGTTCATTTCTCCCAGGGAGCCAAATATAGTCTCGATTGATGTCCAGGCAGAGAATCCCAGTGCCGGAAGCAGCAGCAGGCCCGCCGCTGTCATTATCCAGCCCAGATGATTGCTCGTGCCAACCTGAATTGAGCGCAGATTAATAGCTACAAGAGCAGCACTGATAAGCAGCAGCACCAGCAGCTGGTAATCGTCGTTTAGCAGATAACTTGCGACTGCCTGAATGGCAGTAATCTGGGCCAGAATCAGTGGCAAGGTGGCGACTATAAGGCTGACGCAGGTAATCATGGCAACTGACTTGTTGCGAAATCTAAATGTCAGAAAATCCACTGGTGTGGCAAAGCGGATAATCTCATTGAGCCGGCGAATCGGCGCTAAAATAAGGGGTGATAGAACAAATACCAGACTAAAGCCCACTAGCGCCAGAATGATGCTGAAGCCGTAGCGCCCAGCCATTTCAATGGAGCCCATCGCCATAAACACTCCGGTGCCGGAAAATAGCCCCAGACTCAGAGCCAGATCTTTACTGCCGCGGCTAGTCCGTGCCGATAGCCATTTGGCCACCAGTGCGCTCAGCCCCAGCATAGCGGCGGTTATCAGTAGTATTTCAGGATTCATCTGGACCCCGGTGCCTGTAGGCAACATAGGCGGCAAATACAATCATGGCCCAGACCACAAAAGGTCTAAACCAATTGCCATCCGGCTCGATCGCCCATTGGGTGGCCATGGGGAAAACCACAATACAGAGCAGGAGTAAGGTTGCAACTAGGCGATAATTAAGCATGGGTCAACATCATGGGTGTGTTGGCAGCGCCACATATTTTCAATAGGCCATCGATGGTATGCGTGCTTAACCTGCAAAGCAAATCAGTAACCCTCGGGAGCAGTGGTATTTTCTGGTCTAACACCCAATTGATGCCCCAGTTTATGGACATCCCAGTGGCTCAGAGCCCAGGCTAATATCTCGTCCACTGACTGATATTGCAGCTCATGAGGGGGCTCCTGGCGCAGCCAGTTGAGGGCCTGCCACAGGTTGTGTGACTCTATGCCCACCTGCAGGCTGGCGGCATGGTTTTGCTTGCTGAGTTTTTGTCCCTCACCGTTTAGAGCCAGAGGTAGATGGGCATATTCAGGCTGCTGGTAGCCCAGACTTTGCTGTAGATAAATTTGCCGCGGTGTAGAGTCGAGCAGGTCTGCACCGCGCATTACCTGGCTGATGGACTGGAACTGATCATCGACTACTACGGCGAGCTGATAGGAAAATAACTTATCCCGGCGCTGCAGTACAAAATCCCCCACCTCGCTGCTGAGCTGCTGCTGGTAATGGCCCATAATCTGGTCAACAAAGCTGATTGTTGTATCCCGATCGCGGATAATCAGGCGCATGGCGCTGCCTGCTTTGCCCAGTTGCAGGTTGCGGCAATGGCCGTCATAGATGCCACCCAGGGCGCTGATACGTTGGCGATTACACTGGCAATGGTAGATCAGGCCCAGATCAGAGAGAGACTCCAGGGCTTCCCTGTAGCTCTCCAACCTATTGCTCTGATACAGCACCGAGCTATCCCAGTGCAAACCGTGGTTATCCAGCTGCTGCAGTATCTCGTCGCTGGCACCACTCACTTCACGGGGTGGGTCCAGATCTTCCATGCGCACTAGCCATTGGCCTTGACCTTGGCGGGTCTGCAGATAGCTGGCGAGGGCACTAGTTAATGAGCCGAAGTGAAGTGGACCTGTGGGGGAGGGAGCAAAGCGACCGATATTGGTTAGCGCTGACATGGCTGGTAGTCGATCGTTGCGGCCCAGTGGCTGAGCCGCAGATCTCTGGATGGCTGGGATTAGCCTCCAGTAATTTGTCTTTCCTTGATTTCGTCGAGGGTCTTGCAGTCCACGCACAGATCGGCGGTAGGACGAGCCTCCAGTCGGCGGATGCCAATTTCGACACCGCACTGGTCGCAGAAGCCGTAATCGTCTTCTTCGACACGAACCAATGTTTTATCAATTTTCTTGATTAACTTGCGCTCGCGGTCGCGGGTGCGCAGCTCGAGACTAAACTCTTCTTCCTGAGTGGCACGATCTGCCGGATCAGGGAAGTTTGCCGCTTCGTCCTTCATATGGCTCACGGTGCGGTCAACTTCTTCCATAAGCTCACGGCGCCAAGCCTTAAGGATCAGTTTGAAATGATCGCGCTGATTCTCGTTCATATATTCCTCAGATTTTTTCTCCTTGTAGGGAGCTAAACCATGAAGAGTGGCTGCGCTAGTAGCAGGTTTTGTCTTTGTTTTTGCTGTTGCCATGCATAAGATCCGAAATTGATATGGGCCTAAAAACAGAACCCGCGTTTATAGAGATTTTAACGCCATTTATCAAGAGAAATTTGCACAAATTGACCCTCTTAATGTATCTCTACTGCAGTTATTTTAGACCATGGTTGCAAAATTTCCCCATCTACCCATACTTTGACAGGTTAAACATACCATTTTTATGACAGCAGACAATGAAAAATAATCCGCCATTTTATCCAGCGACCTTTATTAAGCGCTACAAGCGTTTCTTTGCCGACATACAGAATGAGCAGGGTCAGCTGATGACGCTGCACTGCCCCAACACAGGCTCAATGAAAAATTGTCAGGTTGAGGGCTCTCCGTGCTGGTATAGCCTGTCGGATAACCCCAAGCGAAAATTGCCCGGCACGTTGGAGATAGTCACGACCAGTCAGGGTAATCTGGCCGGAGTGAATACCGCAGTGCCAAATCATCTGGTGCGCGAAGCCATTGAGGCTGATCTGGTGCCCGAGTTGCAGGGCTACCAGCAGATTCGCTCTGAGGTGCGTTATGGCGAGGAAAAAAGCCGTATTGACCTGCTGTTAGAGGACCATAAGCTGGGACTCTGTTATGTGGAGGTTAAAAATGTGACCCTGGATATGGGTGCGGGTCTGGCCATGTTTCCCGATGCAGTGACCAGCCGTGGCGCCAAGCATCTGCGGGAGCTAATGACAATGGTCGCCGCAGGCCACCGAGCAGTACTGTTTTTTTGTGTCCAATTGACTGGTGTTGAGCGCGTGGAGGTGGCCGCGGATATAGACCCTGCCTATGCCCAAACTATGGCTCAGGCTATAGCCGTCGGGGTAGAGGTGATGGCCTGGCGCACCAGTATTAGCGCTGATGAAATTGTACTTGAGCAGGCAATCAGCTGTCTTCAAGATCTGCCAGAGCCTGAGCTCTAAGATTGATTGGTGCTGCGGGCATAGGCTGATTGGCCGCCACATAGATACTGTCACCATCAATTCTCAGCTCCACCTGTTGCAGATGATCTCCAGTGCAGGGGCCTGCAATACATTCACCGCTGTCAATTTGAAACAGAGCTCCGTGGGATGAACATTGAATTAATGAGCCATCCAGATCGAGAAATTTCTCCGGCATCCAGTTGAGGGGTATGCCTAGGTGGGGGCAGGTATTCCAGTAGGCGCGCAGTTGGTTGTCCTGACGGATAGCGAACAGTTTACGCTGCTCAATCTCCAGTTCGATCGCCTGCATCTCTTCCAGTTCGCTGAGCTGGCACAGCAGTATTTCAGCCTCTACTCTGTTGCTACTATCCATATTTAAGCGCCTGAATGCGTTCTTCCAACGGAGGATGGGTCATAAATAATTTGCTGGTATTGCGTTTCCAACCGCTGGAAATACCAAATGCCGCCATGGTGTCTGGCATCTCATTGGCCACATGGGCTTGGGTTTCGGCGCGCAATTTTTCCAGTGCCCCTAGCATGGCAGTGCGACCCGCGAGATGTGCGCCAGCAGCATCGGCGCGAAACTCGCGCTGGCGGGAGAACCACATAACGATGGTAGAGGCTAGAATACCCAGCGCAATCTCTGCAACGATGGTAGTTACCCAGTATCCCAGCCCCAATCCGCGATTGTTTTTCAGCACCACTCGATCGACAAAGAATCCAATCACCCGGGCGGCAAACATAACAAAGGTGTTAACCACACCCTGTACCAGGCTTAATGTAATCATATCACCATTGGCCACATGGCCAATTTCATGGGCCAGCACAGCGCGCACTTCATCGCGACTAAAGCGCTGCAGCAGTCCGGCACTCACTGCCACCAGAGCGTTATTTCTATTCCAGCCAGTGGCAAAAGCATTGGATTGCTGAGCCGGGAAAATACCCACTTCAGGCATGCCTATATCGGCTTTTTTAGACAGCTCTGCCACAGTCTGTACCAGCCAGCGCTCCTGTTCGGTCTGTGGTTGCTCAATAATCTGGGTGCCGCTGGAGCGTTTAGCCATAAATTTCGACAGTAGCAGGGAGACAAATGAACCGGCAAAACCAAATACTGCACAGAAAATCAGCAGCGCACTTAGGTTCAAATCAACGCCATTGTTGGCCAAAATACTTTCAACACCCAAGAGTCGCAGTGAAATGCTGGCGACAATAATGATGGCCAGGTTGGTGAGGAGAAATAACCCGATTCTGTACATGTTTTAGTCCTGTAATTGAAGATTATTGTTAGATGTGGGCAATTGGCGAAATTTCAACGATCGAATTTTTGCTTATTGCCCTGAGCGCGAGTATAAATACTGCTATATGTACTGACTCTGAAACCCCCGATAGCAAAATGATTGAAACTGATCTGTTAACCGGCTCAACCGACAGCCATCTCGTTGATTTGAATGCATCCAGTAGCGATCATGCGGCTATGCTGGTGCACGGTCAAATTGTCGAACCATTATCAGAGCTTCAGGCCAGCGCTGCAACCGCGGGTTTCGATTTGAAACTCTGCAGTGGTTTTCGCAGTTTTGATCGGCAAGTTCATATCTGGAACAGTAAGCTATCTGGTTTGCGCCCCGTGCTGGATGAGTCTGGTGAGGCCATTGATCTTGAATTATTGAGTCCATGGCAACAGATCCAGGCGCTGTTGCGCTGGTCGGCACTGCCAGGCACGTCCCGCCATCACTGGGGCACAGATATGGATATCTTTGATGCCAATGCCATGCCGGTCGGATATCAGATTCAGCTTATCCCAGAGGAGGTTGAGGGTCAGGGTATCTTTGCTCCCATGCACGACTGGCTGGATACTGAGCTTGAGCGGTTTGGTTTTTACCGTCCCTATGCCACTGATCTAGGGGGAGTAGCCCCAGAGCGCTGGCATATAAGTTACCGGCCTCTGGCCGATATCTATGCCGGGCAGCTGACCGCGGAGCTGTTGAGACAGCGGTTAGAGGGTACAGAGCTACTGTTGCTGGATCATGTAGTTGAGCATCTCGATGAAATTATGCAGCGCTTTGTCAGGGTCGCATCTCAGGATTGATTTAAGGAATTTTGGATAATGCAAAAAGATGACCCAATCTGGGACATTATTGTTGAAGAAGCCCGGCAGGCCAGCATTGAAGAGCCGGTGCTGGCAGACTTTTTTAAAGCCTCAGTGCTGGATCAGCCTAATCTGGACGAGGCGCTGAGCTTTAATCTTGCCCGCCAGTTGTCTGGCCCAGCAGTGCCTGCAGCACAGATCGCGGAGGTGATTTTGCAGGCATTGCGGGCTGATGCCTCTATTGGCCGAAGTATCCGCCTGGATATCGAGGCGGCTTTTGAGCGGGACGCTGCCTGTGACCGTCATCTGACCCCGATCCTCTATTACAAAGGTTTTCAGGCATTGCAACTACAGCGGGTTTCCCATTGGCTGTGGCAGCAAGGTCGCGAGGTGCTAGCGCTGTTTTTGCAGAATCAGATCTCAGAGACATTTGCCGTGGATATACATCCCGGAGCCAAACTGGGCTCGGGTATTATGATCGATCACGCTACTGGTTTGGTTATAGGTGAGACAGCCGTGGTTGGCGATAATGTGTCTATTTTGCACTCGGTCACTCTGGGTGGCAGCGGTTGTCAGGGCGGCAATCGGCATCCCAAAATTGGCAATGGCGTGATGATATCTGCCGGTGCCAAAATTCTTGGCAATATCAGTATTGGTGAGGGGGTTAAGGTGGGTGCCGGCAGTTTGGTACTGGATCCTGTGCCTGCCCATGTCACTGTGGCTGGAGTGCCGGCAAAAATAGTGGGTACACCGAGAGAGGACAGCCCTGCACTGGAGATGGATCAGCGTCTGGATGCCGGACCTGAAAAGCTATAATGGCGCGGCCATCGGCGATGTCTTTGATTCTGTTTGAGAACGTCGAGCTGTTTATTCTGTGACTCAGTTGCGGTTGTACTGAGCAAAAGGTTGTAATTCTCCAATAAATGTCCCAATACTTAGATCGTGCTGTAGTTGTAATTTCAGTCAGGGAGATTGAATATCATGGTCGAGGAACAGAATGTTGGGTCTGGCAGCGCCGCGGCGGAAAGAAGCGTCGTTGCTGACAAATATGATGTGCTGTTTCGTGGCAATCTTCAGGTCGGACAACTCAGTGAGCAGGTAAAACCCCGTGTTGCCGAGCTTTTCAAGCTTGGCCCCGAGAAGTTGGAGCAATTGTTTGCTGCCCGGTTATCCTATCTCAAGCGCAATATAGATCTGGCGACGGCAAACAAGATTGTTGCCGCTATGGCCTCTGTTGGTGCCGAGGCGGAGATTCAGCCCGCGGCCCACAACAAACCCTCATTGTCCATGGCGCCACTGGGCTCTGATGTGCTGCCGAAAAAAAA
>JABJOY010000060.1 GCA_018664075.1 Porticoccaceae bacterium
AGCATCAGCAGCCAGTAGCTGCCATGGGTGAGTATTCTACTGATGGAAAGTTTTAACTCTGTGGTCAAGATAGTGCGCCTTAATAAGGGGTTTTAGTTGGTGCTGAGTTTGCTTGCCAGCATTGCAATACGTTTGCCCTGAGCCTGACATAGTTTAATTTCTTCCTCACTGAGACTCTCGGACTGCACATGAGTTGCACCATAGGGGGTGCCGCCAGATTTTGTGGTTGTCAGAGCAGACTCGGAATAGGGGATGCCGGCCAGAATCATGCCATGGTGCAACAGCGGAATCATCATGGTCAGCAATGTGGATTCCTGTCCGCCATGGAGACTGGAGGTGGAGGTAAAAGCCCCGGCTGGTTTATCCACTAGTGCGCCATTCATCCACAGCCCGGCAGTGCCATCGAGAAAATATTTGAGGGGCGCAGCCATATTGCCGAATCTGGTGGGGCTGCCAAGCAACAGGCCTGAGCAATTAGCTATATCATCTTCAGTGCAGAAAATATCGCCACTGCTGGGAATATCCTCTTCCGTAGCTTCGCAGACTGTGGATACCGCGGGCACAGTGCGCAGGCGCGCCTCCAGCCCGGTGCTTTCAATGCCCAGAGCAATTTGATCGGCGAGCATTTTCACATGGCCATGGCGGCTGTAGTAAAGCACTAAAATATAGGGGCTAGGCATCAATTAACTCCAGCACATTTTCCGGTGGGCGGCCGAGCACAGCTCTGTTACCCGCCACAACTATGGGTCGTTCTATCAGTTTAGGACATTCAACCATGGCTGCGATGAGTTGTTGGTCACTGGTGCCGGGGGCACCCAGATTGCGATCTTTAAATTCCTGCTCGGAGCGACGCACCAGCTGCGCGGCACTGAGTTGCAGTTTGCCCAGCAAATCCACCAGCGCAGCGCTATCCAATGGGGTCTCCAGATACAGCACTATTTCTGGCTCAATGTCCTTTTCCCGCAACAGAGCCAATGTTTGTCTGGATTTGGAACAACGTGGATTATGGTAAATACTGGTCATGGACTATCCTTTTACGACTAACCTTTTAAACTGGTAACAGGGTAAAACATTATTGTAAGGCCAAATTGAATTAAACCAAATGAGAGAGGCAATTCTGTGACAGTCGGTTTCACAAAAATGGAGCATCATCTTAGCATATTCTGGCATTTCCTTGGTTATCTGGTGCAGCGTTTTAATCGCGATGGCTGCCGGCAGAGCGCAGCGGCGCTAACTTATATGAGTCTGTTTGCCATAGTGCCGATGCTGACGTTGATGTACAGCATGTTTTCGTTGATACCGGCATTTCAGGATGCCGGATCACAGGTAGAGCAGTGGATATTCTCCAAGGTACTGCCCAGCAGTGGTCAGGAGATCAGTACCTACCTCAGTGAGTTCTCTATCCAGGCCAGAAAGCTAAGCTCTGTGGGGGTGGTGATACTGATGGTTACCTCCTATCTGATGCTGGCCAATATTGAAAAAACCTTTAATCATATTTGGGGCACTGATGGCGGCCGTCGGGGCCTCAGTGGTTTTTTGCTCTACTGGGCTATTTTGAGTCTCGGGCCACTGCTACTGGCCGCTGGTATGGTGATGAAAACCTATCTGCTGTCATTTAGCCTGATCGTTGATGAGGTGGATGCACTGGGGATATCTCAGTATCTGTTTGCCTATCTGCCCTGGCTGCTGAGCTGCATGGCCTTTAGCCTGCTGTTTATTGCCGTACCCAACTGCAAAGTGCGTACCAGCCATGCAATATATGGGGCTGTGGTGACCACTGTTTTATTCGAAAGCGCCAAGGCCCTATTCGGGTTTCTGGTGGCCCATTCGAGCTATAACAATGTCTATGGTGCCTTTGCGGTTATTCCCCTGTTTTTGATCTGGATTTATCTGCTGTGGATGCTGATTTTGATTGGTGCTGAATTCGTCCGCAGTCTGGAGACTTTTTCCTTTGAAGGGCAGGGCAAGAAATTGCCCGATATGGTGGCCGCTTTGATGGTGCTTTGGCACTGCTGGCAAAACCAGCAGCGTGGCGCGAGCCTGTCTGAACAGTCTATGGTGGCAGCGGGACTGGATGCGGAGCACTGGAAAAGGCTGCGCAATCTGCTGCTGGAAAAGCGGGTGCTGGAGAAAACTGCCAGCGGCCAATATGTACTGATCCGCGACTTGGGCAGCCACAGTATAAATGATGTCTGTGACTGGCTCGGGGAGAATATTCTCAGCACACCGGGCTATGCTCAGGGAGAGTCAGATAAGTTAATTTCTGCTAATCCATGGTTTACAAAATACGATATGCTTGCAGGCAAGACCCGCAGCGTTTTACTCAGCAATTTTGACCTGAGTATTGAGGCGCTGTTTACCCAGGACAGGCCGGAGAAAAATCTATGATCAAAAAATTATTACTCAGCAGCCTGCTGCTGTTGGGCTGCTCCGGGGATAGCAACTCTCAGTTTGCAATATTTGGTGGCGGCAGTATTGATTTGCAATCACCACAAAAACTGGTGTTGATAAACTACTGGGCAGTGTGGTGCGCTCCCTGTCGCAAAGAAATTCCCGAGTTTAATGAGTTGGCTGCGGAACACGCCAATCAGGTTACTGTGCTCGCGGTTAACTTTGACGGTTCTCAGGGTGATCAGCTGCGTGAGGAAATGGACAAGCTGGGCATTGAGTTCTCCAGTCTGCTGGCAGATCCGCGAGCCCGGTGGGGGCTTGATCCTGTAGCAGTTCTGCCGGAGACTCTGCTGATCAGTAAAGAGGGTAAATTATTGAAGCGTCTTATCGGCCCGCAAACCAAAGCTACCTTAGAGGCGCTATTATAAAACTGTGAGTCTCGTTACCTATTAAGGGTATTGGCGATTCACACCGGCCCGATTACCCTCCGTGTACATTATGAATTTTATTGGCCGCAGGCCATATTCTAGAGGGGAAAGTGATGAAAGATTTACGTCAGTTTTATATCAATGGTCAGTGGGTGGATCCCATTGCGTCCCGTGATCTGAATGTCGAAAATCCATCGACAGAAGAGTTGGTTGCTACCATCTCACTTGGCGCTGCCGCAGATGTTGACGCGGCCGTGGCCGCCGCCAAAGCCGCCTTCCCATTATATTCCCAGGTCAGTGTTGAAGAGCGTATTGCATTGATGGAGAAGCTCCTGCAAATTTATAAGGATCGCTATGACGAAATGGCTATGGCGATCTCTGTTGAAATGGGTGCGCCTATTTCCTTTGCCACCGCTGCCCAGGCTGATTGTGGCCGTGGCCATATCAACGCAGCGATTGAATCTCTTAAGCAGTTTGAGTTTGAACGTCAGATGGGCAATACCCGCATTGTTAAGGAGCCGATAGGTGTTTGCGGGTTTATCACCCCCTGGAACTGGCCGATTAACCAGATTAGCTGCAAAGTCGCCCCGGCGCTGGCCACGGGTTGCACTATGGTGCTAAAGCCCAGCGAAATTGCGCCAATGTCCGGTTATCTGTTTACCGAGATGATGGATCAGGCTGGTTTTCCCGCAGGCGTATACAACATGGTCAACGGTGATGGCCCAGATGTGGGTGCAGTAATTTCCAGCCATCCAGATGTGGATATGGTGTCCTTTACTGGCTCTACCCGCGCAGGTATTTTGGTGGCCAAAGCGGCCTCCGAAACCGTCAAGCGAGTGACCCAGGAGTTGGGCGGCAAGTCTCCGAATATTATTTTTGAAGATGCGGATTTAGAGACCGCAGTGAGCTCAGGGGTTATTAATATGATGGGCAATACGGGTCAGTCCTGTAATGCGCCCTCTCGTATGTTGGTGCATTCATCGGTCTATGATCGGGCGGTTGAGATTGCCAGGCAAACAGCGGAGCAGGTGCCTGTGGATGATCCTAAGAAGGAGGGGATGCATCTGGGCCCTCTGTCTAGCCGTGTGCAGTTTGATAAGGTTCAGGGCCTGATTGAAGTCGGTATCAACGAGGGAGCACAGCTGGTGGTCGGTGGCTTGGGTAAGCCCGATGGTTTTGATACTGGCTATTATGTTAAACCAACGATTTTTGCCGGCGTTAATAATCAGATGACCATTGCTCAGGAGGAAATTTTTGGTCCGGTGCTAAGCATGATCCCCTTCGATACCGAAGAGCAGGCGATCGAAATCGCTAACGACACGCCCTATGGTCTGGCAGCCTATTTTAGCACCAGCGATGAAGAGCGGGCCCGCCGGGTAGCAGGTCAGTTGCGGGCCGGTATGATTAGTCTCAACAGTGCCTCTCAGGATTATGCTGCACCCTTTGGTGGCTATAAGCAGTCTGGTAATGGCCGTGAATGGGGTGAGTATGGGTTCGATGACTTTTTGGAAATTAAGGGGATTACTGGTTAAGAGGCGAGTTCCAGCTAATTGACGCTGGCATTGCCCCGGCTATCATTTCCTGATTCTCCTTAAGTATGGGTCGGGGACATGATGGTAGGGGTTAACCATAAGCCCCTCGATCAAAAGACCCCAACGTTAATACCTAGCAGACTCCCAAGCATGAATCGCATGCTTGCGGGTCTCCCCCCACAGATAACCCCCAATCTTCCCGCTCTGCTGCAACACTCGATGACAGGGTATAAAGAATCCAATCGGATTAGAGCCAATAGCCGTACCCACCGCCCTGGAAGCCTTAGGCCTGCCCACCGCGGCTGCGACCTGTGCATAACTATTGATGCAGCCCGGCTCTATCTGCAACAGAGCTCGCCACACATTTATTTGGAAATTGGTGCCCCTCACATAAAGCGATAACGGCCCATCAATATTTCTCTCACCGGCAAACAGGGCCTCAACCGCCTTTGTGGTCTCTGAGGTCTTCTTGATTAGCCTAGCATTGGGCCATTGTTTATGTAGGCGTGCGATTTGCTGATCAATATTATTATTGGTCAAAAACGATAGCTTACAGATTCCTCTTGGGGTCACAGCAATAAAGACGTCACCAAACGGGCTGTCAGCCACAGAATATTGAATCTCCATGCCGGCACCACCAGCCTTAAATTCCTCCGGACTTGCGGCTTCCAGCTGCACAAAATGGTCATGCAATCTGGAGCTGCTGCTTAAACCCACAGCATTTGATACGTCTCGCAATGGTTTAGATTGAGCAAGTAATTGCTTGGCTCGGCCAACAGTCAGGATTTGCAGATACTTTTTGGGTGTCACGCCAGCCCACTGACTAAATAGGCGTTGAAAGTGAAATGGGCTTAAATGCAAGTGACCGGCAATGTCCTCGAGAGAGGGCTGCTGTTTGGCATTGGCGTTAATAAAGTCAATGGCCTGAGCTATGCGCTGATAGTCGGATTTCATAGAGAGAGTATTGCCGACTTCTGGTGTTTTAGCGACCCGAATCTTGCTCAAATCTATTGGCGGATAAGGCATAGATCAGACCACCGGCGGCAATTATTCCCAGACCAATCAACGCCTCTGTGGGTTTTGAAATTAGCACATAGGTCAGGGTCCACAGGGTTACACTCAAATAAATAATTGGCGCAATGGGGTAGGCAGTGGTTTTGTAGGCACCGGAGATATTGAGCTTTTTAAAGCGCAGCACAAAAACCCCAAGCACGGAGAACAGCGTGTTAATCGCTAGTACAAAGCTGGAGAAAATTAGCACCGACTCAAATGTGGCGCTGATAATAAAAAACATTGCCAGAGTGCCCTGAAACAGTACCGCATTGACTGGAATGCCCTGGGCATTGCACCTGGCCAGCTTCGAGAAAACTGTAAAATCTTCACCGATCACCTGCAGCACTCTGGGCCCAGCCATGGTCATGGCGCTGACAGTACTGATTAATAAAACTGCCAGCACAGCGCCCATTATTTTACCGGCGCTGCCGCCAAGTGCAGCCTCAGCTACCACCACGCCGATTTCCAGTTTGCCTTCCATGCTTGAGATAGGTGCGGCGCTAAGAAAGGTAAAGTTGAGTAACAGATAGAGCATCAATACCAGTGCAGTACCCGCAGCTAATACGATAGGCAAATTGCGCTGGGGTCTGTCCAGCTCGCCGGTGACATAGGTGGCTGCATTCCAACCAGTGTAGGCATAGTTTACATAGATTAGGGCAACCGCAAAGGCGCCGCTAAACAGCAGCTTTTCATCGCCGGCCTGGGGCGCAAAATTCAGATTCTGAGGGCTGCTGCCCCAAATGAAAATGACCACACAAAACAGCAGAATCAGTACCAGTTTAAGGGCGGTAAAAATCTGTTGCACATTGCTGCTGGCCTGTCGCGACAGGCAGTGGGCTAAAGTCAGTATCAGTACCAGAGAGCAAGCAGTCCAGGTTCTGTTGAGTTCGGGAAAGACTGCCGAGAGATAGGCGGCAAAGGTCATAGCTGCCAGTGCCACTGGTGCGGCAAAGCCTACAGTGGCGGATACCCATCCGGAGATAAACCCGGCGCAGGGGTGGTAGAGGCGCGAGAGAAAATTATACTCGCCGCCAGAGCGGGGCAGGTTGGCACCCAGTTCGGCATAGGTCAAGGCGCCACAGAGAGCGGTTAAACCACCGACAAACCACAGCATCATCAATATAAAGGGCGACTGAATACCCAGCAGCTGAAACCCGAGGCTGGTAAACACGCCAGTGCCGACCATATTGGCGACAACAACAGAGATACCTGTGGTTCTGGAGAAGCTATGCATAGTTATTATTGGATTGCCCCTAAAAATCTGCATGCACTTTACAGCACTGCTGGTAAAGGACAAATAGTTTCCTCAGGGACCTGACAGAAATAAATACCCTAGGGTCAGAAAATATCAGGTCATTAATCAATAAAAGTCAGGTAAGCTTGCGAGCTATAACAATAATAAGAAAAGGTAATTAACATGGAAATGGCACTGCGAATTTTGCTGCGTCTGCTCGCACTGGGCATGTTTATGGGCTCCGTTGGATTTATCTTTAACCCGGCCGGAATGGAAGCGGATTTTGCCGTAAGAGCACTTGAGACCCATGGTATGGGGACCCTGCGCGGTGATCTTGGTGGTACCTTCCTGATGTTAGCAATTTTCACTTTCCATGGCTCGAGACCTGGCAATGCTGCCTGGCTGGCAGTGCCTCTGGTATTTATGCTGACTGTGTTGTTTGGTCGAACAGTGCATATAGTGCTGGACGGTCTGACTGACCCGGCAATTCGCTCTACGGTAATTGAGTTGGTGGCCATCGCTATCCTCGAATACGCCCGCAGAACATTATCAACTGACAATAAAAATTAAGGAGAACGCCATGAGATCACTGGCATTAACTCTGCTTCTATCTGTTACCGGTTTAACTCAAGCCAGCGAAGGGACTGATACTCAGACTCAGGTGTATTTTGGTGATACTCACCTGCATACGACCTATTCCTTTGATGCATTTTTAAACCAAAATTTTACTGCAGACCCGGATACTTCGTACAGATGGGCAAAGGGCGAGCCGGTGATCCATCCCTTCAATCGCACCAGAGTTCAGATTGGCACGCCACTGGATTTTTTGGTGGTGTCAGACCATGCAGAGATGCTCGGAGTGATGCGCGCTATTCGCGGTGAAACTATTCAGTGGGAAGATGTTGGACTGTATGCTTCTTTCAAGCGCTGGTTGGCCGTCAGGCAGTTAAACGAAGCACTGGATGAAGGCACGGGTCGTGCTTTTTTTGCTCGCTTCTTGCCCAAGTCGGCAGCGGTAAAAGGTGGCGACCCGGTGGCTGATATTAATAATAATATCGGTGGGATCGCAATTTTCGGCGACACCAGTAATACCTCCAGTGATGCCTGGGAAGACATTATTGGCGCCGCAGAGCGGCACAATGAGCCGGGGGTATTTACCAGTCTGCTGGGTTGGGAGTGGAGTTCACTGCCCACCGGCGCAAACCTGCATCGTATTGTAGTCACGCCGGATGGCGGTGATAAAGCCAGCCAGTATATTCCCTTTGGCTCAGATCAGAGCCAGTATCCTGAGGACCTTTGGCAGTGGTTGGCAGATACTGGGGAGCGCACAAATAGCCGCTTTATTTCTATCCCCCACAACTCAAATATTTCCAAAGGCTATATGTTTGCCGAGACCACCGTCAAAGGCCAGCCCATTACTGCTGACTATGCGCGCACACGCATGAAGTGGGAGCCGATTACTGAGGTCACTCAGATCAAAGGGGATAGTGAAACCCACGCTAAGTTTTCTCCAGATGATGAGTTCGCTGACTTTGAAACCTATGATTACTATATTCAAACCACCAAGAACAATACCCAGGTCTCCTCTGGAGATTATGTTCGCCCGGCTCTGAAAAGAGGTCTGGCAATCGAGAAAAAAATCGGTGTCAATCCCTATAAGTTTGGCTTTATTGGTTCCACCGACGCCCATTCGGGTCTGGCATCGCCCGAGGAGAATAACTTCCAGGGCAAAATGGCCGCGGACAGTACTCCCGAGACCAAGGCACCAGCTCTGGGTAACCCTACCGGCGCCAGCGGCTGGGATATGTCGGCCTCCGGTTTGGCGGCGGTCTGGGCTTCAGAAAATAGCCGCGAGGCGATTTATGCCGCCTTCAAGCGCAAAGAGACCTATGCCACCAGCGGCCCACGGCTGCGAGTGCAGTTTTTTGCTGGCTGGGATTTCCCTGCTGGTGCAGAAGCTTCAGATGACTTTGCTGCCATAGGCTATCAGCATGGTGTACCCATGGGTGGTGATTTGGCTGGGACTGATTCTGGAGCAGCGCCACAGTTTTTGGTGCGTGCGGTAAAGGACCCGGTAGATGCCAACCTTGACCGCGTGCAGATGGTCAAGGGCTGGGTGGATGCGGCGGGCGAACAGCACGAGATGGTCTACAATATAGACTGGTCCGGTGATCGACAGCTGGATGCGGATGGCAAGTTGCCCGCTGTGGGTAATACGGTGGACTTAAAATCGGCCAGATATACCAATACTATTGGTCAGGCCGAGTTTGCGGTTAAATGGAAGGATCCAGATTTTGATCCAGCCCAGTCGGCATTTTATTACGCCCGAGTACTGCAGATTCCCACACCGCGCAATGGTCTTTACGACAGCCTGGCGCTGGGTCTGGACAGCCCGCCCCGGGGAGCAAAAGCCATCCAGGAGCGGGCCTACACGTCGCCGGTCTGGTATACGCCACAGTAGCTGCGGACTTTAAAAGGAATTTAGAAGGGATTTAAAAGCGCAATGATAAAGAAGTTTTTAAAAGAGCCACTTGTTCAGTTTTTAGTTATTTCGCTGGTGCTGCTTGGCGGCGAGCGTTGGATCAACGCCGAAGACTACGCCTATGACCAGTACCATATTCAGATAGATGATCAGCAGTTGCTGCAGTTTATGCAGCTGCGGGCCAAGACCTTTAAGCCAGATCAGGCTGCAGCCGTTCTGGCTGCACTGGGCGCCGAAGAGCGCCAGCGTCTGGTTGATGATTACGCGCGCAATGAAGTGCTTTTCCGCGAGGCCATGGCTATAAATCTGGATAAGAATGATCAGATTATCCGCCGCCGCATGATTCAAAAAATGGACTATCTGGCCCAGGGGTTTTATGACGAGGCCGATCCCCTAACCGAGCAGGATCTGCGCGACTACTATGCTGACAATCAGCAAGATTATAAAAAAGCCGCCGAAGCCACCTTTACCCATGTGTTTATCTCCACGCAAAATCGCCCCTCGGAAGAGGCCCAGGCGATGGCAGATAAACTGCTGGGCCAGCTTAACGCTGAACAGGTGCCCTTTGAAAATGCCTCCAGATACGGCGAGCGCTTTCTCTACAACCGCAACTATGTCAATCGTGAGGACGATGAGATTGGCAGCCATTTTGGTCAGCCCTTTCAGCAAGCTGTATTTGCCCTAAGCACTGGGGAGCAGTGGCAGGGGCCGGTGCAGTCCAGCTATGGATGGCATCTGGTGTTGCTGGTTAAAAATGCCGCTGCCTATGTTCCTGAATTTGAGGAAGTCAGCTCTGCGGTCTTTGCCGATGCTCAGCGTCAACAGCAGAGAGAGATAAAACGTCAGGCTATCGATAAGCTGATGGCCAAATATCAGATCGAGACAGAATAATGCGCACGGCTTTTTTTGCTCTCGCACTGCTGGTCAGTAGCTGGGTGGTCGCCGATGAGGCGCGGCCGGTCTATGTGGAAGTGGTGGAAAATAATGCCAGCCAGTTTCTTGTAAAGTGGAAAGTACCGCCGGTTATGCCTACAGGGCAGGAACCCTATATAAAACTGCAGCACCCGGACTGTCGAGTTGTTGATGGTGCCAATGCCGCCGGGTTAATCGGTCGTCGGCTCTATCAATGTGATATTCAGGATCCCGATGCCGCTTTTGCTCTGGTGCTGGACTATCCCCGAAGCAATCCCGCACTGACCTCGCTTATTGTCTTTAAGCCTTTTGAAGCAGAGCCCATACAGGTATTTTCCGGCCCGGAAAAAACCAAGGTCGATATTCCAGTTAGCACCAGCGCTGGCACTGTGGCCAAACAGTACACAGTGGCTGGTATAGAGCATATTCTGATCGGTACAGACCATTTGCTGTTTGTACTTTGCCTGATGATTATTGCCGGTAGTTTTAAGCGTCTGCTGCTGACTGTGACCGGCTTTACCATTGCTCATTCTATTACTCTGAGTCTGGCCACATTGGATATTTTCCGCCTGCCCACAGAGCTGGTGGAGTTATTGATTGCTCTGAGTATTGTTCTATTGGCTGTGGAAATTGTTAAGCATAATCGAGCTGAAGCCGGGGCAGCTCCCAGCTTTACTTGGCGCTATCCGGTCAGTGCCTCCTCGGCATTTGGTTTATTGCATGGCTTTGGTTTTGCGGTGGTGTTACAGGAGTTGGGCCTTCCTGCCTCAATGAAGGTTCATGCGCTATTGTTTTTTAATATAGGTGTTGAGCTGGGGCAGTTGCTATTTATTACCGCAGTGCTGGTACTGATATTTATCCTTATGCGCAGTATTCCCGCAGTCAACAGGCACCGCCCGGTGCTTGTTGAGGCAGTGGTCTATGTTGTGGGAATTACCAGTGCTTACTGGTTATTCGAACGATTTGCAGTGCTGTTTTAGCCTTGATTGGAAAGCTATTTTAAATGGCCCAAATGCTTGGAAACCACTTTCAAGCTGGGCTTAAACAGCTTGGGAGTGCAGGCCAGAATATGGCCGCTGTCCATAAATTTTTCACCACCTTTGAAATCGCTAACCATACCGCCAGCTTCCCGCACCATCAGCACGCCTGCTGCTATATCCCAAGGCTTCAGTGACATTTCCCAGAATACATCCATACGGCCAGCTGCCACATAGGCCAGATCCAGAGAGGCAACGCCCAGACGGCGAATGCCCGCCGAGTTATCGGCAAACTCATGCATGCATGCCAGATACTTATCCATCTCATTAAAGGATGGTGCGCTAAAGGGAATCCCGGTGGCATAGAGCGCTCCGGCTTCTTCAGTCCGGCCCGACACGCGGATGCGACGACCATTGAGGCTGGCGCCATGGCCACGACTGGCAGTAAATTCCTCGCGCTTAAATGGCTCCAGAATAACCCCGTGCTCGAGCTTGCCTTTAATACGGCAGGCGATAGAGACAGCTACATGGGGAATGCCGCGAACAAAATTGGTGGTGCCATCAAGGGGATCGATAATCCATTCCACATCGGAATCGGGATTGCCGCTGGTGCCACTTTCCTCACCGATAAAGCGGTGATCCGAGTAGGCTTTTTTGATGTTGTAGATAATGGTTTCTTCTGAGCGACGATCCACTTCAGTGACAAAGTCATGGCGACCCTTTTCATCAACCTTAACCAATTCCAGATTATCGGCAGACTTAACAATCATTTCTCCGGCCAGACGGGCGGCGCGAAGGGCTATATTAACCATCGGTTGCATAGGGCGTTTTCCAAGTGACTTTAAAGAGCGGAGGGCATTGTAACAGAACTACTGTGCCTGAGAAGCCTGATTCTGCTACACTCGCGCCCCGATTTTAGGGCAGTAGAATTAATTCGTAAGAGGCTTATTGTGTCTACCACTGAACGTCAGGCAAAAATTCGCATTGTGCTGGTCAATACCGCGCATCCGGGGAACATTGGCGGTGCCGCCCGAGCCATGAAAAATATGGGTCTGGCTGAATTGTATTTGGTGCAACCTCGCGAGTATCCGGCTCCGAGAGCCGTGTGGCGAGCCGCTGGCGCACGGGATGTATTGGCCAATGCCAAAATTGTAGAGTCCGTGGATGAAGCTATTGCGGGCTGTGGTCTGGTGGTTGGCACCAGCGCCCGAGAGCGCCGCATCCCCTGGCCGTTAATTAACCCCCGTGAATGCGGCGAGCGAATCTGGCAAGAGGCCGATACCCACGAAGTGGCACTGTTATTTGGCCGTGAAGATCGCGGACTCACCAACGATGAATTGCACAAGTGCCACTACCATGTGCATATTCCCTCAAACCCTGACTACAGCTCTTTGAATCTGGCTACAGCCGTCCAAGTGCTGAGTTATGAAATTCGCATGGCCAGCCTGGCGGAGGCCGAGGGGAATTTGCCCTCGTTGCAAGACTGGGATCAGCCCCCGGTAACTGCAGATGATCTGGAAAATTTTCATGTGCATCTGGCAGAGACCATGGCCGATCTTAAGTTCTATGATCCGGAAAACCCCAAGCAATTACTGATTCGCATGCGTCGCCTATTCAACCGCCAGCGCATGGATAAGATGGAGGTTTCCATACTTCGGGGTGTGCTGTCT
Source organism: Porticoccaceae bacterium (assembly GCA_018664075.1). Lineage (GTDB taxonomy): Bacteria > Pseudomonadota > Gammaproteobacteria > Pseudomonadales > Porticoccaceae > HTCC2207. The sequence continues at coordinate 12,680 of JABJOY010000060.1, forward strand.
GCTGTGCAACGGCTAATCAATAAATAACTGAGCAAACTAATCAGGTATTTAATTGACTAAAATACTCAGGTATTAGATAATTCGCGACCCAAAGAGCGCCATATAGGTAAACCATATGAGACTGACAACTCGAGGACGTTACGCCGTAACAGCAATGCTAGATTTGACGCTGCACGCTCAGGACAAGCCAATTTCATTGGCGGATATCTCCGGGCGCCAGTCTATTTCTCTGTCCTATCTGGAACAGCTATTTTCCCGTTTGCGTCAGTCTGGCCTGGTTTCCAGCGTCCGTGGCCCGGGCGGTGGCTATCATCTGGGCCGCGCCAGCGACGGTATTTTTGTGGCGCAGATTATCGATGCGGTGAATGAATCCATAGACACCACCAACTGTCAGGGCAAGGGCGATTGTCAGGGCGGCGAGATCTGTCTGACCCATACATTGTGGTCAGATCTCAGCAAAGAGATCCACGGATTCTTAAATGGTATTAGTTTGGCTGATCTGGTGGCGAAACGAAACGTACAACATATAGCTCAGCGGCAAGTTGAACAGCTGCTGGTTATAGATGACAACATGCAGGCTGGCGCCTGCTGAATTTGGAGTAATTAATGAATCTACCCATTTATCTGGATTACGCTTCCACAACACCGGTAGACCCGGCTGTTGCAGATAAAATGATGCAATTTCTGACCCCGACTGGTCAGTTTGGCAATCCGGCGTCTCGCTCCCATGTTTTTGGCTGGCAGGCAGAAGCTGCGGTTGAAGATGCGCGCACTGATGTGGCGACATTGATTGGTGCCGACCCCCGCGAAATCGTCTGGACCAGTGGTGCCACTGAAGCCAATAACCTTGCTATCAAAGGCTGCGCCCACTTTAACCAGCGGAAAGGCAAGCATGTAATCACCTCTAAGATCGAACACAAAGCGGTGCTGGATACCTGCCGTCAGCTGGAGCGCGAAGGGTGGGAAGTGACCTATCTTGAGCCAGACTCCAATGGCCTGATTCAGCCGCAGATGGTAGCTGATGCGATTCGCGAAGACACCACTGTTGTTTCCATTATGCATGTGAACAATGAGCTGGGTACCCTCAATGATATAGCCGCCATTGGTGCTATCTGTCGCGAGAAAAAAGTGTTCTTCCATGTGGATGCCGCCCAGAGCGCTGGCAAGACCGCCATTGATGTAGAAAGCATGAATGTGGATATGATGTCTTTCTCAGCCCATAAGATCTATGGCCCCAAAGGGATTGGCGCACTCTATGTTCGCCGCAAGCCCCGCGTGCGCATTGAAGCCCAGATGCACGGCGGTGGCCATGAGCGCGGCATGCGCTCCGGAACCTTGCCCACCCACCAGATTGTGGGAATGGGTGAAGCCTTTAAGTTGGGCTTTGAAAACCTGGCCGCAGAGTCCGCACGCATTGAAGCGTTGCGTACCCGTCTCTGGGAAGGTGTTTCCGATATGGAAGAAGTCCATCTTAACGGTTCCCCAGATCAGCATGTGCCCGGTATTGTGAATATTAGTTTTGCCTTTGTTGAAGGTGAGTCACTGATTATGGCCCTGCGCGATCTGGCCGTGTCATCGGGCTCTGCCTGCACCTCTGCCAGCCTTGAGCCCAGTTATGTGCTGCGCGCACTGGGTCTGAACGACGAAATGGCCCACAGCTCAATCCGCTTTAGTATCGGGCGCTACACCACAGAGCAGGACATAGACAACGCGATTG
>JABJOY010000061.1 GCA_018664075.1 Porticoccaceae bacterium
CGGTTTGAGTACCGTTGACTGCCTGAACGGCAAGTTCACGCATACGCTGCATCATATTACCGATTTCGACAGTGGCGCCGTCAGCGGTCTGTATCATTGAAATCGCATCATTGGCATTTTTAGCGGCCATATCCAGACCTTTAATCTGTGCCGTCATGGTCATACTCATTGATAAGCCAGCAGCGTCGTCTTTTGCAGAGTTTATCTTTAAACCAGTAGAAAGACGTTCCATCGCCTGAGTGGCGGCGCGATCGTTTCTTGAAAGAGCATTTGCCGTTAAAGTTGCGGCAACATTTGTATTGATAACAGCCATTTTAATTTCCTCACCTGTAAATTTAGTCTTAAGTTAAACAAATCCACTGTTCTTGATCTGCCTATGGTTTATGTATCGACACAGATCAGGAAAACTTAAGTTTTTTTATTAAGAAATGGCAGAAGGGAGGGACGGCTTTTAATGAGGGTGTTAAAAAACAAAGAACCCCTGGCTGAAGGGGTTCTTTGTGGCATACATAACTTAGCGATGGGCTAGTAACTTGTAACCCAGGGCGATTATTTTCTGATCATTAGCCTTTTAAGAGCGCTAAAACAGATTGGTTCTGTTGGTTAGCCTGCGTAAGCATGGCTGTGCCTGCCTGCTGAATTATCTGCGTGCGAGCTAGCTCTGTTGTTTCTGCAGCATAATCGGCGTCTTCAATACGACTGCGTGATGCAGCAGCGTTTTGAGACACATTAGTCAGGTTGTCAATTGCGTACTCAAGCCGATTCATAGCCGCACCAAAGGTGGCGCGCTGGGCGTTGATACCATCGATGGCAGTATCTAGAGAGGCAATTGCGGCGTTGGCATCTGCATCTGTATCAATTGTAATTGCCGAGATATCGGTGCCATACACGCCTGACAGGGCCGTGACGCCAGCAGTAGTTTCAGCTACCGTTTGTGCGGAGCCATTTTCGCTAATGGTCGGTGGGACGGTGACCACTTCTGCATTATCGTAGGTCAGGGTCAAGCTGGTTGTTCCGTCGGACGCGGTCAGACGACTCAGAGAGCCATCGGCTTCAATCGCTGCGGCAAGCCCGGCGACGGTAGTTAATGCCCCTACAGTAGTAGCATCTAACGTTATAGTATTCTGACCATCGCTGATCACAAAGTCGCCGGCTAAAGCGGCTACTCCGGCGTCATCAATAGTGAAGTCGTAAACTGCTGGAACACCTGCTACATCAGTAGTAGACGCATTCAGATTCCAGTCGCCAAAGGCAACGCTCATGGTCTGCAGTGAATTACCGCCAACCTGGAATACTGCTGTGCCGTTGCTAGAGGTGCCTGCTGTGCCACTGAGAACATTCTCACCGTTCCACTGGGTCTGGTTAGCAACACGTTCGATCTCGGTTCGCAACTGGACAAATTCTAAATTCAAGCTGCTCTGGTCAGTGGATGTCACTGTGCCATTGGAAGCCTGAACAGCCAGCTCACGCATGCGCTGCATCATATTGCCAATCTCGATGGAAGCGCCATCCGCAGTTTGCACCATGCTGATCGCATCGTTAGCATTTTGTGCTGCTTGATCAAGACCTCTGATCTGAGCAGTCATTCTTGAAGATACAGCCAGTCCAGCAGCGTCATCTTTGGCAGAGTTAATGCTCTTGCCTGTAGATAAACGCTCCATGGTCGCAGCCATATCACGGTCGTTTCTCGCTAACGCATTGGTTGTCATAGTCGCAGCGATATTGGTATTAATAACAGCCATTTTAAATTCCTCATTGTTCATTCAAGTTATGCTCCTGAGCCCAATTGGCTGCAGGATGTTTTTTAAACCGATAACCGCGAGTTACGCGCAGTTGCCTGTCCGTAGGCGTCGATCTAAAAAGCCTTACTTCAAATCCACTATGGTGAACAAAAATCCCAGGGTCTAATGCCCAAAAGATCAGTCACCATCTAAGGAATAGCAAAACTGATGCCAACTAATGAAGAAATGTTAAAAATTTAAATAAAGGTTATTAATATCAAGGAGTTAAAATTTTATCGTGCAGAAGCTTTGCCGCGATTGCCGAGCAAGTGGCATGTTTTTGCCGATATTTTTTGCCACTCTGTCGGAAATCCGGCAGATGGTGAGGAAGGAAGGTTAAATGTTTAACCTGAGTGAAGGTTAGCTGAGCCCGGTCTAAAATTTGTCGTCAAACAGGACACCTTTTAAAGATTCGATTTGTTTTGCAATACGCAATATGGCGTCGCCAGGCACTTTGCGAATGATCTCGCCAGTATTAGTATCCGTTACCTGAACAACAAAGCGGTTAGAAGTATCGTCGATTGAGAAGTGTAAGCTGGTAGGAACCTGCTTAACCGTTGCATTAAGTTCCTCGATAGCATCATCCAATTGCTTAATTGTTTCGTTTATTTGCTGAATCGACTCACCTTTGCGCGCAGCAGCGGCACGGCCAACGTCTTCAGCACTGATGCTCGGTTCAGGCTTCACGGGTGTTATGTTTAGAGCATTCCCAGCTTTGGCTTGCGCCGCTGAGGGTTGTGGCGTTATTTGGGCGCCGACGTTAATGCTAATTTCATTGCCTGACATTGTTTTCACCATTTTGTAGTGCGGCCTGCTTGTCTGCCGCTGATCTTGCGCTCATTATGCCCTGTCACGCTTAAAATCAGTTCCTGTCATATCTATCGACAGCTTAATGTGAAGCTTTAGCAATTAAATTGAAATTATTTGCTTGTCTTGACCCTCAACTTGGCTATCTAGGCCTTCTATGTGGCGTTATACTCCTGCTTTTGAAAAAATCCGACCATTATTCCGTCATGATAATAAATATTATTAAACAGATTGATCGATTTACCGAGGCCACAGGTCGTGCGCTGTCCTGGCTGACTTTGGTAATGGTTGGGTTGGTAGTTGCAGTGGTGATCGGGCGATATTTTGTTGGTCTGGGCTCTATTGCGCTGCAGGAGTCTGTGACTTACCTGCATGCTCTGGTTTTTATGCTGGGTCTGGCTTTTACCTTGAAACGTGGTGGTCATGTGCGGGTGGATATTTTCTATCGCAGCTACTCACCGCGGATTAAAGCGCTGGTGGATTTGCTGGGTGGGCTGATTTTTCTGCTGCCTTTTTGTCTGCTGATCTTTTTCAGCAGCTGGGACTATGTGCTTGCAAGCTGGGCTGCGGGAGAGGGTTCTTCAGAAAATAGTGGCATTGCAGCAGTTTATCTACTCAAAACATTGATGTTAATTATGCCCCTGACATTGTTATTACAGGGCATCGCCGAGATATTAAAAGCGTTTTTAATACTGAGAACTGGCCCAGAGGCAACAGATCAGGATAAGGGAGCTAAGGCAGTTTTATAATGGCTGAATATATCCCCTTTCTGATGTTTGTCTGCGTCTGTCTGGTCTTGATGGCAGGGTACCCCGTGGCCTTTTCCCTTGCCGGTACCGCACTGTTGTTTGCTCTTGCAGGGACTCTGAGCGGTCATTTTGATATGGCTTTCCTGCAGGCCGTACCTAATCGACTGTTTGGCACCATGGACAACACCACCCTGATTGCCGTGCCGCTATTTGTGTTGATGGGTGTGATGTTGGAAAAGTCGCGCCTGTCTGAAGACTTGCTGGAGAGCATGGCCGATCTGCTGGGTGGTTTTCGCAGCGGTCTGGGCATCTCTGTGGTGGTAGTCGGTGCGCTACTCGCTGCCAGTACGGGAATAGTTGGCGCCACAGTGGTGACCATGGGGCTAATGTCACTGCCAACTATGCTTAAGCGCGGTTACAGTCCGGCTCAGGCCACAGGCGTTATTGCTGCTACTGGTACTTTGGGGCAGATTATTCCCCCCTCAATTGCGCTGGTACTGCTGGGAGATACCCTCTCCAGCGCCTATCAGCAGGCCCAGTTAAATATGGGTATTTTTACCCCTAAAACGGTTTCCATTGGCGACCTCTTTGTCGGCGCCATTATCCCGGGCTTTATGTTGGTGCTGATGTACTGCCTGTATATGATTTTATTTGCCCGGCCAGCGCCCCAGGCGCCACAAAATGTTGAGGCGGCAGATAACCGGTTATCGCGGGCCATGCGTAATCTATTGCCGCCAATAATTTTAATTATTGCTGTATTGGGCTCTATTCTCTCTGGTGCTGCGACGCCGACTGAAGCCGCGGGAGTCGGCGCCTTTGGTGCCACAGTGTTGGCGGCGCTCAAAGGGCAGTTAACCATTTCGCGCCTGAGGGAAGTGGTGCAAAGCACCACAGAAGTGACCTCTATGGTGTTCTTGATATTGATTGGTGCCGCAGTGTTTTCTCTGGTGTTCCGGGGCTTTGGTGGTGAAGAGCTGGTTGAGCAGTTCTTTGCGGGATTACCTGGCGGCATTGTGGCTGCAACATTGCTGGTAATGTTGGTGATTTTTTTGCTCGGCTTTATTCTCGACTTTATTGAGATAACCTTTGTTGTGGTGCCTATTGTGGCTCCGGTACTTCTAGCTATGGGCCTTGATCCGGTGTGGCTGGGTGTGATGATAGCGATTAATCTACAGACATCATTTTTGACGCCGCCCTTTGGCTTTGCCCTGTTCTATCTGCGCGGCGTGGCTCCGGATACGGTTGAGACATCGGATATGTACTATGGAGTAGCGCCGTTCATATTCTTGCAGGTTCTGCTACTGCTGATGCTGTCCCAGTGGCCACAGCTGGCAACTTGGCTGCCAAGCTTGATTTACAATTAAGATTTACGACCGCAATATAAAACTAATGGAAGAGATACCGGCACGATGAATAATATTAATGAATCCCCCAAGCCCATCGGCAAACTGATTTCCCAGACTATTGCCATGCCCAGAGAGACCAATGCCAATGGTGATATTTTTGGCGGCTGGCTGCTCAGTCAAATGGATTTGGCTGGTGCTATTTTGGCTGGAAGAATTGCCCAGGGCCGCGTCGCGACTGTGGCTATAAGTAGTATGTCATTTCTTAACCCGGTGCCAGTCGGCGCTGTGGTGGGCTGTTATGCCAACACCACTTCTGTGGGTACCAGCTCAATTAAAATTTCCATTGAAGCCTGGATTAGTGACGACCACAGAACAGAGCTCTGCAAGGTCACTGAGGGCGAATTTGTGTTTGTCGCTATTGATAAAAGTGGCAATACCAGAACGGTACCCAGCAACTAAGTGACTAAGCTATAGCCTTAGAGCAGCAAAAATCTCCCGGCGCAGGGGCTCAATTTCATTGACCATATGATGGTTGGCATCGGCAATAATTTGCACCTCAAGCCCAGAGAGTTTGCTCTTAAACTGCTCGAGGTTGTATTGCCAGTTGAGGGTTTTATCACCGGAACCCTGAATCAAATTAATCGGTCTGTCTGTGCCTGCAAACTGTTTAAATTCCGCAATCCAGTTGCTCAGTGCAGCAACCCATGCCATGGGCACAGTGCGTGGCTGAAAGTAGTCTCGATGCTGGACAAAATCGAGGAACTCCTGATCAAAAGAACTGGGGCGAAACACCCGTTTCGACGACCGGCGAAAATGTTTTGCCAGCAAAAATAAACAGCGTTTTATAGTCCAGCTGTGGGGTTCCAGCAGCGGTGCCAGAAGATTCAACTTGCTAAACGGATAGTCGGATTGTGCATCCTGCTGCATCAAATGTTTCAGCAAAATTGCCCCTCCCATACTTTGTCCAATGGCGTGCAGGGGCCCCTCGAACATAGTCTGACTTGCACTGATAACGGCATTAAGTGCGCCGACATAGTCTGCGTAGTCTAGAATAAAACCAGGTTGGCCGGCAGAGAGGCCATGTCCGGGCAGGTCAAAACAGATTACATTGAGCCGGCAGTTGAGAAGGTGCTCAATTAGATGATTAAACAACCCGGTATGGTCCATATAGCCATGGACAACAATCACTGAGCCCCGGACGTTTTTTGGCGTCCAGCTCATGGTTACAACCGGTTGTTGCTGCAAATTAAGTGTGCCCGCACGGAGCTTGAGTTCCCCGAGGGGAATAGGCAGCTGATAATAGTTGAGGTATTGCAGCAGTGAAGCATTCGACTGGCTCGCTACTGGCATTTCACCGCAGAAAGCGGGCAGGTTTTTCCGCAGTGCTACGATCGAAGATTGATCGAAAGTGTCTGTCGACTGTCCCATAGACTATTCCAAAATTAAACCAGGGTTTAGGCGTGATTTCGGATTCCAGATTTCCATTCATGGCCCCCTGGAGGGTATCTTGTCAGATTGCCAATGAATTACAAGAATAAAGATGGTGCCGATAAACTGGTCAAAGAGCACAGCTCAGCGCTGGTGCGCTTTTTAACTCGGCGCATGAAAAGCCGTGAAGATGCGGAGGATATTGCACAGGCCGCCTATCTGCGGCTCTACACTCTGGATGATCTGGGCCGGCTGTCCAACGCCAAAGCCTTTCTTTTTCAGGTGGCGGCAAATATGTCCATCGACCAGCTGCGACCTGAAGTGCTGAATAAAAATTATCTCGATAAAGAGATATCCAAGGTGCCAAAGGATAGAAGCAGGGAATCCGGCGCATGGTCGAGAGAGGATGTGCAAGTGAGCTATCACTTCAACTCTGGAGAGTCGCTGATTACTTTGGGAGTGGAAAATATTCTTGATCAGATGCCGCCATTTCTGGGGTCAGCATTCAATGATAATTTTGATGTCAGAACCCATGACTCAACCGGTAGATTTGTCTACGCGAGGTTGAGTCACAGTCTGTAAATTGCTTATTCGTCTGTGGAGAGTGAGATATCGTAAACGCCAGCTTCGCGAGCCTGGTCAGATATCTGAGCAAAAAGTTCGGTTTTCGACTTGGGATGTGCGCTGATAACCACTTTGGCTTCTGGTTTCTCAGCATGCATTCTTTCGACATTAGCTCGCACTGAGCGAATGTCAATGCGACGGCCTTCAAGCATCAGTTCGTTGCTTTCAGAGATGCGGAAGACAATATTGGTGTTCTCGGAATCTGGTGGTGGCTGATCAGAGGTTGGTGGTCGGTTAACCCCAAGGCCTGATTCGTTAACAAAGGATGCGGTTACAATAAAGAAGATCAGCATGATAAATACGACGTCCAGCATAGGTGTCATGTCGATCTGGGAGTCGTCTTCTTCTTTACGTCTTTTGCCTAGCGCCATTTTCTATATTACCTTTCTAAAACCGCAAATTCTCTGAGTGGCGCATTCTACTGACTTTTTTAAAAAATGCTAGTAGAGGCCAAACCAGCACCCAACCCGACATATGCTATTCTGACGTCTTAAAAGGCTCTGCACTACTAATGTTTGAGTCTATATCAAAAAATGTCGTTTTTAGGATAGCCAATGCCGGAATTGCCAGAAGTAGAAACGACCCTTCGCGGTATTGAGCCTTGGATTGCCGATCAGATTATCACTCAGCTCAACGTGCGTCAGGGTTCTTTGCGTTGGCCCGTCACCCCCGGGTTGGCCAAAATTGCTCAGGGGCAAAAAGTCTGCGCTCTGCGCAGGCGAGCCAAATATCTGATTATGCAGCTTGAGCGCGGCTCCATGCTTATTCATTTGGGCATGAGCGGAAGTTTGCGTCTGGTAGAACCTGAAACCGAGTGGCGCAAACATGACCATATAGAGATGCAAATGAGCAATGGATCAGTGCTGCGCTACCACGATCCACGCCGCTTTGGCTGCTGGCTGTGGTCAGGGGCGGAACACAGTCAGCTGGCCCGGCTTGGCCCTGAACCATTGTCCGCAGATTTTGATGGCCACAGGCTTTACCAGCTATCTCGCAAACGCAAAATGGCTGTTAAACCTTTTATTATGGATAACAATACAGTGGTAGGTGTAGGCAATATCTATGCATCTGAAGCACTCTATCGCAGTGGTATAAGACCGGATCGTGCTGCGGGCAATATTGCCGAAAAGCGCTATATGGTATTGAGCGGTCATATAAAAGAGGTGTTAAAGGCTGCCATTGAGCAGGGCGGGACTACATTGCGGGATTTTGTCAACGGCAATGGTGAACCTGGGTATTTTCAGCAGACATTGGCGGTGTATGGTCGAGGAGGGCAACCCTGCAGGCACTGTGGAACATTATTGAAAGAAATCAAGCTTGGCCAGCGCAGCTCGGTTTTTTGTCCGAACTGCCAGCGATAGCGACGCCTTAGCCTTTAAGTTGTTCATGTTTGGCCTTGAGTGCATCTGCAACATTGGCCGGGACAAATTTTGAGACATCACCATCCAGAGACGATATTTCTCTAACCAGCGATGAAGAGATGTAAGAGAAGCGCTCTGCCGGTGTCAGGAAGACACTCTCAATTTCTGGAGACAGGGCACGATTCATATTAGCCAGCTGAAATTCATACTCGAAATCAGAAACTGCCCGCAGGCCGCGCATAATAGCATCGGCATTGCAGTCTTTAACAAAATTAACCAACAGATAATCGAAGCCACGAATTTCCACATTGGGCAGGTGCTTTAGAGCCTCTGCTGCCAACTCTATGCGCTCCTCAACCGAAAACAGCGGGCCTTTGCGCTCACTGGCGGCAATACCGATGATAACCTTATCGAACAGCTTCGACGAGCGCTCAACCAGATCGATATGGCCGTTAGTAATAGGGTCAAAAGTACCAGGATAGACAATGGTCGTCATGGGCGAGGTCTCGCAATGGCATCAAGGGGTCAGCATAGTACTGAAATTAAGCGCTCGGCTCAATCTGAGAATACAGTGCGTATTTTACGCCACCGGAAATTTTTTCTCGCAGTTGCCGCCAATTGGCTGGGCAGTCAAACTGGCTGTTTGAAGCAGGAAACTCGCAGTAAATGATGGCCCCTTCTGCCAGCCACTTATGGCGCTGCAAAAGTGCGCAGACAGAACTCTGATAGTCGCCATCAAAAGGTGGATCCACAAACACAATATCAAAGGCCTGCTGATTGGCGTTGTGCTGCAGATATTGCAGCGCATCAGCCTCGAGGATGGTCAGCTGGTCGGCACCCAGTTGTCGCTTGTTGTCCCGCAGCTGGCTGGCTGCAGCCCTGTGCAGTTCAAGAGCCGTGCAACCGGCAGCGCCCCGAGATACAGCTTCAAAACCCAGAGCGCCAGAGCCGGCAAACAGGTCAAGACATTGGGCGCCGGGAACATAGGGCGCCAGCCAGTTAAACAATGTTTCACGAATGCGATCGCCAGTGGGTCGCAATCCGGGGGCCGCCGCAAAACTAATTTGTCGGCTGCGCCACTGGCCGCCGATAACTCGCAGCTTTTGTATACCGTTGGCAGGATTTTTTTTGCTGGGCAATTGAGTGCTCCGATGTTGCGAGTTTTACGCACTTTTTCTGGGGTAAGTGGTAGGATACACTAGATTTTAATAACCGTAATATAAGAACCTCAATGGATTCTCCAGCATCTGATAACTCAATAGCCAAAGCGAAAAAGAAATCATTTTTTGATCGCTTTAAGCGCGACAGTTCGGCTACCGCCGACAACCCGGCTCCGGAGGCAGTGACCGCCATCGCCGAGGCGTCAGAACAGCCCGCCGAGCGTCCAGTGACTAAAGCCGGATTTATGCGGCGCATGCGCAATGCGCTGTCGCGCACAGGTGAGGGCATAGGCAGTATTTTTCTCGGCGGCAAAGCCATTGATGATGACTTGCTGGAAGAACTTGAAACCATGCTGTTGATGGCAGATGTTGGTATTGAGGTTACTGCCAATATACTGGCTGAGTTAACTGAGCGGCTAAACAGAAAAGCGCTTAAAGACAGCTCTGCACTGCAAGAGGCCCTGCAGGAAATACTGACCGCCAAGCTGCTGCCCTGTCAGTTACCACTGGAGATCTCCGGTTCCCAGCAGCCCTATGTAATTTTGGTGATCGGTGTAAATGGCGTAGGCAAGACCACCACCATTGGCAAAATTGCCAGCCGCTTACAGCAGCAGGGTAAGTCGGTGATGTTGGCGGCGGGGGATACTTTCCGCGCCGCTGCGGTGGAGCAATTGCAGGTCTGGGGTGAGCGCAATAATATTTCTGTGATCGCCCAGCACACAGGTGCAGACAGTGCTTCGGTTATTTTTGATGGTATTCAGGCGGCGAAATCCCGTGGCGCTGATGTGATTATTGCTGACACTGCCGGCCGTCTGCACAACAAAAGCAATTTGATGACCGAGCTAGAAAAGGTCAAGCGAGTGGCTGGCAAGATTGATGAGACCGCCCCCCATGAGGTATTGCTGGTTCTGGATGCGGGCACAGGTCAAAATGCAGTGGCCCAGATGGCAGAGTTCACCCAGGCTATTGGGGTGACAGGCATTGCCCTGACTAAATTAGATGGTACCGCAAAAGGCGGTATTATTTTTGCACTGGCAGACAAGTTTTCTGTGCCGATTCGCTTTATTGGCGTGGGAGAGGCCCAGGAAGATCTACAGCCCTTTGTTGCCAGTGACTTTGTTGAGGCCCTGTTGACCACAGGGCTCCGTGAGTAAGCAATATGATTTGTTTCGATAATCTAAGCAAGCGCTATCCGGGTGGTTTTGAAGCACTTAAAAATGTCAGCTTTGAGATGGCCGCTGGAGAAATGGCTTTTTTGACCGGCCATTCTGGTGCGGGCAAAAGTACATTGCTGAAAATGCTCATGCTGATGGAGCGGCCCACATCGGGCAACCTGCTGATCAATGGCAAAAACCTCAATCGCTTACCCAATTCACAAATTCCTATCTACCGCCGCCAGGTTGGCGTGGTATTCCAGAATCACCAGCTGCTGTTGGACCGCACTGTATTCGACAATGTTGCGCTGCCTCTGCAGGTGTCCGGCTATCCAGCGAATGAAATTGGCCGCCGAGTGCGCGCTGCACTGGACGGTGTTGGTCTACTCGACAAAGAGCAGCAGAAACCTGTTGCCCTGTCGGGCGGTGAGCAGCAGCGAGTTGGCATCGCTCGCGCCGTGGTGCACAAGCCGCGGATTCTTTTGGCCGATGAACCAACGGGAAATCTCGACCCCGAACTGTCCAGCGAAATTATGGCGCTGTTCCGACGATTTCAAAATGTTGGGGTCACCGTATTGATCGCCACCCATGATGTTAATTTAATCGATCGTATGCAGCTGCGGATTATGCGTCTTGAAGGCGGCACTATGATTGATGATGGAGCTGATTATGGCCGCTACTGATCGCCCTCGCGAAGCGGCCCAGCGCGGCGCTAGCGGGCAGAAAATAAAGTTTGCGGATCGCTGGCGTGGCTACAAATCACACCATCGGGATACCATTCGTATCAGTCTGCTGAAGATGATGCGAGAACCGGTGCAAACGTTGATGACCGTTGCGGTTATTGCCATTGCACTAGCACTGCCCACTGCCCTCTATCTCACCGTGGAAAATATCCAGCGACTGGGCAGCAATTTTGAATCATCTGCACAGATCACCGTTTATGTGCAGAATGGGGCCAAGCCGGAGGCCATTAAAAAGCTGCAGGACAAGCTGGAGAACTTGCCCGCCGTGGATTCTGTCAGCTATATTTCCGCTGAGCAGGCATTGCTGGAGTTCAAGGCATTGTCCGGGTTTGGCTCGGCGCTGCGCTACCTTGAGGACAATCCGCTGCCAGCGGTATTTCTGGTGCAGCCAATAGTGTCGGAGCCTATCGATCTGGCGCAAACCAACAGCTTAATCGCATCGATCGCGGATCTGCCCGGCGTTGAGGATGTACAGATTGATATGCAGTGGTTGCAGCGTCTGCACAGTCTTACTGAAGTTGGGCACAAAGTGGTGCTGGCACTGGGAGCAACTCTGGGTCTGGGAGTGCTGCTGGTAATAGGTAATACAATCCGGCTGGCCATCCAAAGCCGCCGCGATGAAATTATTGTGGTGAAACTTGTCGGCGGCACCAATGCCTATGTGCGTCGGCCGTTTCTTTACAACGGCGTGTTACTGGGTCTTTTCGGTGCACTTGCCGCATCAATTATGCTCTACCTCAGTGTGGTCTGGATCAGCAGTTCGATTGCGGATTTAGCCGATCTGTATCAGAGCCAGTATCGCCTAGCAGGACTGGGGTTTTTGCGTTTCCTGATGCTGATGTGCCTGGGTGGCCTGTTTGGTTTGGCCGGTGCCTGGATGGCCGTAAGCAAGCACTTGAAGGATATAGAACCAAAATAGGATTTTGCCAGTATAAATACCGTTAAAACCCCCGAATTTATTGAACTTTTAGGGGCTAGGAACCACTAAACTTTTAATGTTAAAATTGTCAACCAACTTTCGAAAGAGACAGTAATGAACAAAGCCCTTCAAACAATGGAGTGGATGACCCCAGGCGCTAACCTGAATGCCTACATTCAGGGCACGGCGACTGTGCCGATTCTCACCATCGAAGAAGAGAGATCACTGGGCGAGGCACTGTATTACGAAGAAGATCTCGATGCAGCACGCCGCCTGGTTATGTCTCATCTGCGGTTTGTTGTGCATATTGCTCGTTCTTACAGTGGTTATGGCCTGCCATTGGCTGATCTTATTCAAGAGGGAAACGTGGGTCTGATGAAGGCCGTGCGTCGATTTAATCCAGAAAAAGGGGTGCGGGTTGTATCCTTTGCGGTGCACTGGATCAAAGCAGAGATTCACGAATTTATTCTGCGCAACTGGCGCATTGTGAAAATTGCTACTACCAAATCCCAGCGTAAGTTGTTTTTTAATCTGCGTAGCGCCAAGAAGCAATTGCAATGGCTGACAGCAGATGAAGCTAAAGCGGTGGCTGATGATCTGGGTGTCGAAATCAAAGATGTCATGGAGATGGAGATGCGCCTCACGGCTCGGGACTCCGCCTTTGATGCTCCTGCAGATGAAGATGATGATAACGCCTCCTATGCACCTGTGTTCTTCCTTGAGGACAAAGGGGCTGACCCAGCCCAGCTGGCTGAGAACGACGATTATGAGGGCGACAACAATCTGCGGTTGGCCGAAGCGGTTAAAACACTGGATGAACGCAGCCAGAGCATTCTGCAGCGCCGGTGGCTGGACGATAAAAAAGCCACATTGCACCAGTTAGCTGATGAATATGGTGTTTCTGCCGAGCGTATTCGCCAGCTGGAAAAAAATGCCATGAAGAAAGTACGTGTGGCCATGGAAGCCTGACCAACAAAAAAATTGCCAAGCCGCACTGGATCGGAATCTTTTCACTCTTTCCTCTGCGGCTTTTTTATTGCTCGTGAATTAAGGTGCTATGAATAAAATATCCTGGATCAAAATCATTGCCATCAGCGGCATGCTCTGTGTCGCACTGGGCGCTTTTGCCGCCCATGGCCTTGAACAGAGCCTGTCAGCCAAGGCCCTGTCCACGATGCGCACTGCCGTTCTCTATCAGTTTTTACACACATTATTGTTACTGGGCATAGTGGCACTGCCGGATAAGCTGCTAAACCAAAAATTACAAAACCGCGCGGCACAGTTGTTACTGGCTGGTATTGTGTTGTTCTCTGGATCTCTCTACCTGCTGGTCTTCACCGGCTTTAGTGCTCTGGGAATGATTACTCCTATCGGTGGCTTAGCCCTGATAGCTGGCTGGTTATTATTATTTAGTGCCGCGAAAAGACCTCAATAAATGGATATAAGACCAGAATATCGCAAAAAATCGATTCGCAGCTATGTGGTGCGCGCCGGTCGAATGACTGACGCCCAGCGCAATGCATTTGATACAGGTTGGTCGCAATATGGTTTAAAGCTGGCCGATGGTGCCATAGACCCAGATGTAGTGTTTGGCCGCAGTGGCAGCAAAGTTCTGGAAATTGGTTTTGGCATGGGCGACTCATTACTGCAAATGGCGGCAGCGGATCCCGAGACAGATTTTATAGGTATTGAGGTTCACCCCCCTGGTGTTGGTACTTTGATTAATGGGGCTCAGGCTCAGAGCATTGAAAATTTGCGGGTCTATCTGGCGGATGCTAACGATGTGCTGGATGAATGTTTCGCCCCCCAGAGCATTGATCGCTTGCAGCTTTATTTCCCAGACCCCTGGCACAAGAAAAAACATAACAAGCGGCGTATTGTTCAGCCACAATTTGTACAGCAGGTGCGAGAGAAGCTGCGCCCTGGTGGAATTCTGCATATGGCCACCGACTGGGAGCCCTATGCTGAGCAGATGCTCGAGACATTGGATGAGGCCGAGGGTTTTATAAATACTGCGGGGCCGGGACATTACGCTCCAAGACCTGACTATCGCCCCATAACCAAGTTTGAGAAGCGTGGCGAGCGTCTGGGCCACGGAGTATGGGACCTTATCTATCAAAAAACTGATTAACCAGATGCTATAATCACCTACAATAAAAACCTACACCATAAATCGTGAATAACGGGATTAACCATGAAATTTTTTAGACTTCTTTCATTGACCGCGCTACTGGCTTTGGCTGGCTGTGATCAACTAAATAACCAGCCTCAGGAGGCAGATTTGCAAACTCAAGACCAAAAAATTAGTTACTTATTGGGGATGGATAATGGCAAGAACATCCAGTCTATCGGCATGGAAATTGATACCGCTGCATTCCAGCAAGGCTTTCAGGATGGTCTGACTGATGCCGAGCCACAGTTATCGGAAGAGCAGATTGCCGAGGCAATCAAAGCCTTTGAAACCCAGATGACCGCAAAGCGTGATGAGATGCAGCAGGCTCAAGAGCAAGAAGCATCAGTGCAGGCTGAGAGCAATCTGGTCGCTGGTACAGCATTCCTCGCAGAAAATGGCGCCAAAGACGATGTGGTTACCACTGCTTCTGGCTTGCAATATAAAGTACTGGTAGAAGGTGCTGGTGCAATACCAACTGCAGAGAGCACGGTTGAAGTACATTATGCCGGGCGCCTGCTAGACAACACTGAGTTTGATAGCTCAGTCAAACGCGGTTTTCCAGCGCAGTTTGGGGTTACTCAGGTCATTGCAGGCTGGACTGAAGCATTGCAGTTGATGCCCGAGGGTTCAAAATGGGAACTCTATATTCCTGCAGACCTAGCTTATGGCCCCGGTGGAACAGGACCAATTGGGCCCAACGCTACATTGATCTTTGAAGTTGAGCTGCTGCAGGCTAATGTAGAGTCTTAAAGTTGAAGCCTAAAAGATGTATAAAAAAGCCCCGATTAATCGGGGCTTTTTTGTATCTGAACTTTAGCCTGGAAATTTAGACTGAATCAGCCTGAGACTCCTGCAGTAATGCCGGCACATGGGCATTGTGTAAAACCTCAATCATTTTGTCTTCAGACTCAAAGCGCTGGGCCAGAAACTCACCAATACTCGACAGGTCAACAGCCAGTGACTCCAGGTCATCTGTCTCAAGATACTTGTCATTAAAATCAAGAATAGCTTCAGTTGACGGCTGAATAGCCTCAACTATTTGCGCACCCTGCTTGAGCCCTTCAGTGTCACTGAAAGCCTTGCCTTCGCTGGCAAGTTGCTCAAAAACTTCGAAGTGGCCGACCGAAACATAGTCCACCATCAGTTCGCAGAAATTTTGTAATTTGCTGCCATGGCTCGCGTTGGCACCATCAAAATCCTGAATTTCACTCAATTCGCAATACTTAACCAGTAACTCACGACGCTCTTCCAACCAGCGGTCAATGACTTCACTGACTCCGCCCCAATACTGCTGTAATGTTTTGCAATCTTCTAACATAACATCCTCTGTGGTTCACTCCCTTGGAAATCACAGTTTACCTGTTTTTTGCTGGATATTAACTAGTCAGTGAATAAAAAATGGCAACACCAGAGGCAGAAAAATTGCCGTCCAAATACCATTAAGGCCCATGCCCAATGTAGCAAATGCCCCGCAGCGGCTGCTCTGTTCAAAGGCCTTGGCTGTGCCTATAGCATGAGCAGAGATACCCAGTATCAACCCCTGCCAGCGTTCATCCCTGACGGCAAAAGAATGAAAAATTTTGTTGGCCACTAAAATCCCAACAATACCTGTCAATAACACCACCATCACCACCAATGTTACCAGCCCGCCGATCTGCTCGGTGATACCCACAGCAATGGGCGTGGTCACAGACTTAGCCGCCAGTGACAGCACCACCAGCGGATCCACGGCAAAAAGACTGGCCATGGCAAGGGCAAAAACAGTGGCAAAAAAGCCTCCGACCAGCACAGTAGTTGTGACTGTGATCATAAGCGGCGGCAATTGCCGCATCTGCCGGGCCAGAGGAACCGCCAGTGCAACCGTGGTTGGACCCAGCAGCCAATTTAAAATGCCATTCCCGGCATAGTAGATCGCAAAATCCATATTGATAAAATAAAGCAACCCGGCCACAAGAGGTGTACCCACTAATAACGGGTGCAACAGGGCATTGCCGCCACTGCGTCTATATACCCATAAACCAGTGGCAAAGCCGATTACTGACAAGGCAATCACCCATGAGCTGGTGCTGATTTGCTGCCAGACGTCAATTAACCAGTCCATTATTCAGGCCCGCTCCCAGGCGCATCTGGCAGCACCCGGATCAGCACAGCCATCACAATAATGGCGGCAATGGTGCTGAGCACAATGGTTGCCAGCAAGGATGGGAACTGTCGATAGATCTCGGCACCGAGAAAAAATGCTCCGACGGAGGGAGGAATAAACATCAGTGACAGATTTTGAATTAACAGATTGGCGGCTCTGTCGAGAATAGCTAACAGCTGCGGAAACATGGTCAAAATAACCAGCAGTAACAGCATACCCAGCAATGGCGCCGGCAGTTCAATCATTAGTTGATCGACCACTACCTGGCCAAGCCACTGAAAGCCAGCGAGAACTGCCAGTGCTGCCAGCAGTTTCAGGATTTGCGCAAAAATTGCACGACTCCCAAAACAGCAAAGCCAACGAAGGTAACCATCACCCAGCCCGGCATGCTCAGTCCCAGCAATTGCCATTGTATCTCTGCACAGTTGCCGTCGCCCCTTAGCAGCATGCCAATCGCCTCGGAGATGGAAAAGCTGTCAAACAGATACTCCACTGGGATACCACAGGCTGGCACCTGATCCTCTGGCAGGCTCTGCAGCCACAGTTGCTTGCCAGAAAAATATCCGCCTAAACCAGCAGTGGCAATGGACAGCCCGGCATATATTCGCTGCCCCGACTGGCCGGGGTTATGCAGTGCTGCGGTTGCGCAGATAGCACCAATACCGATCACAAAGGCCCGCTGTGTCATACACAGATAACAGGGCTCAAGGCCGAGAAAATTCTCGAAGTACGCAATCGCAACAACAATAAGCGCGGCGCTTGCCAATGCCTGTGCAAGGTTCAGTATTCGATAGCTGGGCAGCATCATTGGGTGCTTCTCCTTAATAAGTAATATCGCCTAGTGTAATTCAATTCCAGACAGACTGTTTTGCACAAAGCGCTGTAGTCGAGGATAGAGCTGATGAAACTCCAGGGCAATGGCAGTTTTATGCTGATTAATGACGGGGAGTGCGTCCTGCAGCGCCACCGGACGCCGGAGGCGTTCACCAATGCGCTGTAAAATCATTGGTAGATGCTCGGCATGGGCATAGCTCTGCAACCAGCCGATCTGTGGCGCCCGTTGTAAAAACACTAGCGCCCCCGGCGGCAGGTTATCACTGTATTGCCCCAGATTTGAGTAGAAGTCCTGACAAAAACTGTCCAGCGACTGCTGATAATATCTGTGCCATTCACAGGCCAGCAAATGATCGTAGTAAACATCAGCCACAATTCCGGCATAGCGCCGCATCGGGCTGCTGAAGCGCTGTAAAAAGGCCTGTATTTCAGGCTGCTGATCCACATGGGCATCGAGTTTGCGATGGGCGGTGATGCCGGCCTCAATAGCCGGAGAATACTGGCCGATCAATGGTCCGCGCACAAAATCACCGAGCAATCCGCCCACCTGATATTCCGGATTATCACCAGCAAGGGCAACATGGGCGAGATAGTTCATATTGCGGGGGCGGCTAGTAAGCTGCCAGGAATTCGTCGAATGACAGACTGTCGCTGGCTTCTATTTCGGCCTGCTGACGCCTGGACTCAGCTGCCAGGTGGGCATATCTGGCCATGGTTTCAGCACTGGGTGCCTGAGCGCAGAAATAGTCGCGCTGTTCACAGGCCTTGCGCATGGCCATGGCGAAATAGGTTTCATTATTTTCGCTCATCTCACGCAGTAGAGTAGCAGCGGGCGTGGTCTGCTGGTCTTCCAGTCGCTGCTGCATAGTTGCCAGCGCCTGACTATAGCTGGTGCTCTGATGAGCCTTATCAAGCCTTTCGGCAACCGGGCCCATGGCCGCAATCAGGGACAGGCCCCAGTCGGGTAGTGCTACTTCTTCCGTGCCGTTTAGCAGCAGGGTTTCAGGGTCGCGCCCATGGTAGACCGTGCGTCGAACGTTTTCAGGGATGCGCATATATTCCTGATTGTTGGTCTCCGGGCTGTCCTGCAACAGACAGAACAGCAAAAAGGTATCCAGAAACCGAATGGTCTGAGCATCTATGCCGCCAGGTACAAGGGGATTCAAATCCACACAGCGCACCTCGATATACTCAACCCCGCGACTTTCGAGGGCATGGAGAGGCGTCTCGCCAGACTTTGCGGTGCGCTTGGGTCGAATAGAACTGTAGAACTCATTCTCAATCTGCAGCAGTGCAGTACTGAGCTGTTTATAGTTGCCCTGCTCGTCCTTAAGTCCGATCTGGTCATAGGCAGGGTAGGGCTGATCCAAGGCCGCGCGCAACGTAGTGACATATTGCTGGAGATTGTTATAGCAGACCACCAGCGAACTCTGTGCGTCAGACTGATATCCCAAATCGCCCATACGCAGGGACGTTGCATAGGGAGTATAGAGGCTGTGACTATCGTCATTAACCTGTTCCAGCTGGTGCTCGCGGCCACGCACAAAGCTTTTGCATACCGCTGGCGCAGCGCCCAGCAGATAAAGCAACAGCCAGGAATAGCGTCGGAAGTTACGAATGGTGGCGAAATAGCCCTGGGTAATGTAGTCCTGCAGCGTCTGCTTGTCACCGCTGGCTGCCTGCAACTCGAGCCACAGCTCATCAGGGACAGAAAAATTGTAGTGGATGCCAGCAATGGTCTGCATGAGTCGGCCATAGCGATGGCCCAGACCCACGCGATAGATCTGCTTCATTTTGCCAATATTAGAGGTGCCGTACTTGCCCACAGGAATGCTGCTGTCATCACCAAGCTGGCAGGGCATGCTGCTGACCCACAGCAGCTCATTATCAAGGTGTTGATAGGTAAACCTGTGTATCTCGTCCAGCTCTTCAAGAACCTCATTAATCGACGCCGAGGGAGAGGTGATAAACTCCAGCAAAGCTTCTGAATAGTCCGTGGTGATGGATGGATGGGTCAGTGCTGATCCCAGCGCCTGAGGATGGGCTGTCATGGCAAGATGCCCAGACTGACTTACCCTCAGGCTCTCTTTCTCAATACCTCTGGTAATGCCTGTGAGCAGAGGCGCCTTGGCGTCCCCGGCAATAAGGGCGAGCTTGCTGTGCAGGGTCAAAAGCGGATGCTCAGGCTGCGTTCGATTGCTTGGAATTTGCGTCGTTTGAATTGCTGGCATGTTGGCCAACAGTTAGCACAGGGCGGCCTTTGTTGTCAGCCTCACATTCGACAACTGCTGCACGCAGGCTAATATCTTTGGCATTTAATTCGATTAGCTGATTGATAGCGATATCACGGTGAGGGGTTTGAAATACAGCATTCCGATCCGCCTCAGAACTCCATTCCAAATCCTTGTTAAGAGTGCGTTGATCCTGTGTCTGCAATATATAAATTTTCATTTCAATCCCGTGACAGCTCCGTTGAATTGCGGCACAGTGTAACCTATACATACGACTGATAAAAAGGGAAATCACATGGCAAAAACAGCTCTTATACCTATTGCAGACGGCAGTGAAGAAATTGAAGCAGTTACCATGATTGATGTACTGCGTAGAGCCGGAGTTGAAGTCACAGTGGCCAGTGTTGGTGCCGAGCAAATTGTTGGTGCCCATGGCATTGGCATCGCCACGGACTGCAGCATTGACAGCTGTGTCAATTTATCCTGGGATCTGGTCGCAGTGCCTGGGGGCATTCCCGGAGCAGAGCATCTGGCCGAGAGTGGAGCGCTGGATACCATATTGCGTGCACAGACAGCAGAGGGAAAACTCTATGCTGCCATCTGTGCCTCACCGGCTCTGGTGCTGGGTAGCAAAGGGTTGCTTGAGCACAAGATAGTCACCGGGCATCCGATGTTCCAGCAAAATCTGCAAGCCAAAGAACTCAATGCAGAATCTCGTGTTGTAGTCGACGGCAACTGTATTACCAGTCAGGGACCGGGAACCTCATTGGATTTTGCTCTGGAGCTGGTTGAACAGCTCTGTGGGCTGGTTAAACGGGAAGAAGTCAGTGCGCCCATGGTGCTCACTACATCTGCTACTGCCTACTATTGAGTCTAATCCGGGCTGGGCGCTTTGGAAATCCAGGCGAAAAAGCGCTGGATAAATATTGGATCGAGCACAAATATCGTGCCTAAAAACACTGTGTTTATTACTCCCACAGCAAGAAAGAACTGGGGAATAGTCCAGCTCAGCACACTGAGGAATAATATGCCCAACAGGGCCCCGGTCACCATAAACAGCGCATTGATAATATTGTTTACCGAGATCACCCGGGCCCTGGTATCCCCCTGAGTTCGCTGCTGAATCATCGAGTACAGCGGCACAATTAGCATGCCGCCAAACATACCGATAAACATCAGATCCAGCATCACATGCAGTCCACCACTTAAGCTCACAAAGTCGCTTGGTAACACCGCAGCAACAATAGGGTTAGCTGCCTGATAGCTACTAGTAGTAAAGAACAGATCTACAGCAAACACCGACAGGCCCAGAGCGCCCACGGGCACCAGCCCAGGCTCCACCTCGCCTTTGGAAACCCGATGACATAACAGCGAACCGATGGCCACGCCCACAATAAATGCTGCCAGCAGAATAGAAATTAATGTTGGGTGCCCATTGAGGACAGTGACTGCATAGTTGGGAACCTGCGTCAGAAAGCTGCCGCCAAATAACCAGAACCAAGAAATTGAAATAATGCAGTAAAACACCGTCGGGTTTTGCCGCGCCAGACGAAAATTTCGCGCTGTCTCACTCAGGGGATTAAGATTCAATTTACCTTGCTGCGCGGCAACCGTACCCGGGGCATCAGGGATTTCCCTGCTGCTAAGCCAGCCAATAATCGCAAACACAATCGCCAGCGCCCCAACATAGATTGGCCCCTGCTCCACAGTTACCAGCCAGCCGCCAATCAGAGTACCTAGCAAAATAGAGACAAAGGTACCCATGCCGGTTTGAGCATTGCCCGCCAGTAGCTCATTGCTATCCAGATGCTGGGGGATAATCGAGTACTTAATGGGCCCAAAGAAGGCCGACTGCACCCCAAGCAAAAATAAAACACCCAGCATCAATGGCACATCACCAAGCCACAGTGCATAGCAGCCCGCCATCATCAAAAGGATTTCGGTTAGCTTGATACGCCTGATTAGCAGCGCCTTATCATAGCGATCCGCCAGCTGCCCGGCAGTGGTAGAAAACAGAAAGTAGGGCAGAATAAAAAGCCCCGCTGCAAGATTGG
The DNA here is from genome assembly GCA_018664075.1 of Porticoccaceae bacterium. GTDB lineage: Bacteria > Pseudomonadota > Gammaproteobacteria > Pseudomonadales > Porticoccaceae > HTCC2207. The sequence goes on from JABJOY010000061.1 coordinate 21,508, forward strand.
TAATAAAGTTTGTGCTGCTATCTGAGCCTGCAACAGCAGTGCTAACCACAATCACCAGCAGAGCATTCTTAAACAAATTATCGTTCAGGGCACCGAGAAATTGGGTTACAAAGAATGGAAGAAACCGCCGCTGGGTGAATAGACGAAACGGACTTTTGACCGCTGCTGCGCTGTCGACTTGTTCCATAATGATTCCCCTGATGATTGTGAATAATTATTATTTTATCGGTCAATCATATAACAGCAGCTGATGGTTTAACTTAGCGGGTAACCCATCACAGTGGTTTTGCGACTGCCATAATCGCGGCGCTGCAAATCCACAAAGGTGCGTAACTCAGTAAACCCTGCCTTGCGCATCATACCAGCTGAAGCCAGATTTTCCTCATGGCGGTCGATCAGCAGCATGCTGCCTCCTAGGTCTGGCGCCTGATCTATAATCAGTGATAGCAGCCTGTGGCCTATACCCTGGCCAGCAAACTCTCTATGCACCACAACTTCAGCAATATAGATAGCAGGCTGTTGGTTGCTGTACTGCAGATACTGGCTAGGCAAAGTGTCGGCATGATAAAAGATGCCAAAGCCTATCTGCTGTTGGCCCTTAATAGCCACTAATATTGAGGCTTTTTGTTGCGCAACCAGATTAAACTCATGGTCAACGCCCTCTGCTGGCAGGTGATTCCATGGGTTTTGGCCATGGTCGAAAAGAAAGGCTTTTAGCTCGGGCAGCTCAGATTTTAGGGCCAGGCGATAATTAATCATCGAATTGTCCTCGGTAAATTTTGCAGCCTAAACTTGTTTGCCTGCGCAATATTTGGCAACCAGGCTTGTATAGATGAGCGTCTCCTAAATACGACCCTTATAATCACTCAAGATGATATCTAAGCTGGATAAAATCATTGGTATAAGCCTCGGCCTGGGATTGCACTAGCCGCACAGATCGGTCGATGTTACCAAATAAGCGTATTCCCTGACCCAGTATAATTGGCACTAGAGTAATAGTCATTTCGTTGATTAGCCCTAGCTCAAGGAAAGATGTAATGGTTTTACCGCCATCGATATAGGCGTGTTCAAACCCGCTGGTTTCTAATTTTGATAACAGTGATTGAATATCGCCATTATGGATTTTTACCTTGCCCTGCAAATTGCCAGGTACTTCTTTCACCCTATTACTAAGCGCAAATATCTCTAGATCTGCATAGGGCCATTGCTCTTGAGTGAGATTAAAGCTGGCTATTTTGTCCATGGAGTTTCTGCCCATAATCATACAGTCGACAGAATTTATATAGCGATTAAACCCCATATCCGGGTTTTCTTGCCTATTGGTTTGAGGATTATCGGCCGGCTGCAGCCAATCGACACCGCCGTTTTTAGTTGCAATATAACCGTCAACGCTAGTGGCAATAAAAATTGAACACTTCACTGGGCAAACCCTAACAAGTTGGAATCTAAGGGACGCTGCGACCCCTTAGTTATAGGCGATAAAAACGTTGATTTCCAGATTAGGGAATGTGCTAAACAGCAGTAAAAAAGTACGTGCGGCTATTGCTCAAATTACGCTGGGTCAATTCCCAGCGTATCCCAGAGCGCATCAACGCGTTGCTTAACTGCATCATCCATCGCAATAGGTTCGCCCCATTCGCGGTTGGTTTCGCCGGGCATTTTATTGGTGGCATCCAGGCCCATTTTTGAGCCCAGCCCAGACACCGGAGAGGCGAAGTCGAGATAGTCGATGGGGGTGTTGTCTACCAGCAGGGTATCTCTGGTGGGGTCCATTCTGGTGGTCATTGCCCAGATCACATCTTCCCAGTTGCGCACATCCACATCGTCGTCGGTGACAATGACAAACTTGGTATACATAAACTGGCGCAGAAATGACCAGACACCCATCATTACCCGCTTGGCATGACCTGGGTACTGTTTTTTCATGCTCACCACTGCCATGCGATAGGAGCAGCCTTCCGGCGGTAGATAGAAGTCAACAATTTCTGGAAACTGTTTTTGCAGTATGGGCACAAAGACTTCGTTGAGTGCCACCCCCAAAATAGCCGGCTCATCGGGCGGGCGGCCTGTGTAGGTGCTGTGATAGATTGGGTCTTTGCGATGGGTAATACGCTCGATGGTAAAAACCGGGAAGGTCTCTACTTCGTTGTAATAGCCAGTGTGATCGCCAAAGGGGCCCTCGTCGGCCTCTTCTTCGGGGTACAAAAACCCTTCAAGAATATATTCTGCGCTAGCGGGCACCTGTAGGTCGCTGCCAATGCACTTGGTTACCTGGGTTTTCTCGCCCCTTAACAGGCCGGCAAAGGCGTATTCAGATAGGGTGTCTGGCACCGGTGTTACGGCCCCCAATGTAGTAGCCGGGTCTGCTCCCAGGGCTATGGCTACAGGGTAGGGCTTGCCGGGGTATTTCTTCTGGAAGTCACGATAGTCCAGAGCACCGCCGCGATGGGCGAGCCAGCGCATAATCAATTTATTTTTGGCAATCTTTTGCATGCGGTAGATGCCAAGATTTTGGCGTTCTTTTTCCGGGCCGCGAGTAATCGCCAGTGCCCAGGTGACTAGGGGGCCAACATCGCCGGGCCAGCAGGTTTGAATAGGCAGTTTATCTAAATCAACTTGATCGCCCTCGAGCACAATGTCCTGGCAGGGTGCTTTTTTAATTTCTTTAACAGGCATATTAAGCACCTGTTTAAAGTCATGGCGTTTTTCCCAAAGATCACGCAACCCTTTGGGGGGTTCAGGTTCTTTGAGAAAGGCCAGCAAGGTGCCTACATCGCGCAGGGCGCCGACGCTCTCTTGACCCATACCCATGGCTACGCGCTCTGGGGTGCCAAATAGGTTGCACAGCACTGGGGTATCGTAGCCTTTGGGGTTTTCGAATAGCAGGGCAGGACCTTTGGCGCGCAATGTGCGGTCACTGATCTCGGTCATTTCAAGATTGGGGTCGACCTCCTGAGATATACGCACCAGCTGCCCTCGCTGTTCGAGGAAAGCTATAAATTCGCGGAGGTCGGAATATTTCATAGGGCTTTAGCCTGGGTCAGTGCGTCTGAGCTATGATACGCAGCACGCACTCAGTTTGGCGCACTATTTACGTTTCATTGCACCAAAGAATTCTGCATTGTTTTTAAAGCCTTTCAGCTTCTCAACCAAAAACTCGGCGGCGGCCAGATCTTCCATATCGTGGAGTAGCTTGCGCAAAATCCAAACGCGCTGGAGTTCGGCTTCGTCCATCAGCAGGTCTTCACGACGGGTGCCGGAGCGGCGCACATTGATGGCTGGGTAAACGCGCTTCTCTGCGATCTTGCGATCCAGTATCAGCTCCATATTACCTGTGCCTTTAAATTCTTCGTAGATCACTTCGTCCATCTTTGAGCCGGTATCAACCAGTGCGGTAGCAATAATACTCAGGCTGCCACCATGCTCGATATTTCGTGCGGCACCAAAGAAGCGCTTGGGCTTTTCAAGTGCGTGGGCGTCAACACCACCGGTTAGTACTTTACCGGACGAGGGGATTACAGTGTTGTAGGCTCGGGCCAAGCGGGTTATGGAGTCGAGTAGAATAACCACATCTTTTTTGTGCTCAACCAGACGCTTGGCTTTTTCGATAACCATTTCAGCAACCTGAACATGGCGATTTGGCGGCTCATCAAAGGTTGAGGCAATCACTTCGCCGCGCACGGTGCGCTGCATTTCTGTCACTTCTTCCGGGCGCTCATCAATCAGAAGTACGATAATGTAGCACTCGGGGTTGTTGCGAATAATCGCCTGGGCGATATTCTGCATCATAATGGTTTTACCGGCTTTGGGTGGTGCAACAATCAGTCCACGCTGTCCCTTACCAATGGGCGAAACCAGATCAATGATTCGACCCGTCAGATCTTCGGTTGAACCATTTCCAGATTCCAGCTTGAGTGGCTGGTCCGGGAATAATGGTGTCAGGTTTTCAAACAGGATTTTGTTGCGTGCGTTTTCCGGAGCATCAAAATTGATCTCGTCAACTTTGAGCATGGCAAAATAGCGTTCACCATCTTTGGGCGGCCGAATCTTGCCGGCAATGCCATCGCCAGTGCGCAGGTTAAAGCGTCTGATCTGGCTGGGTGATACATAGATATCATCGGCACCGGCCAGGTAAGAGGCACCAGCGGAACGCAGGAAACCAAAGCCGTCCGGGAGTATTTCTAATACACCATCGCCATAAATGTCTTCGCCGCTTTTCGCATGTTTTTTGAGCAGAGCAAAGATAATGTCTTGTTTGCGTGAACGAGCCAGATTGTCGAGACCGGCTGAAGCGGTCATTTCCAGAAGTTCGTCGATTGGTTTTTGTTTTAGTTCGGATAGATTCATAGGATGGTTTTACAGTGCTATAGGATTGAAGAGAAAGAGAGACTTGTTTGAGTCTTGAGGTTTAAGGGTATGTTAAAAGCCACTTGAGGCGCAAAAGAAGTTGTTTGAAGCTTCAGATCAGGCAAAAAAAAGGAGATAATGCAAGGAGTATAGCGATGCTTTTGCAAAGCGCAAGAACATTTTTGAGGCCCCGTGACCGGGGTCTCAATCTAAATTAGAGCAATGCGTCTACAAATTCAGTAAGTTGACCTTTGGAAAGCGCACCTACTTTAGTTGCTTCCACTGCACCATTCTTGAATACCAACAGCGTTGGAATACCGCGAACATTAAATTTAGCGGCAGCTTCCGGGTTACTATCGACATCTACTTTGCAGATTTTAATCTTGCCTGCGTACTCATCGGCAACTTCGTTGAGAATGGGGGCAATCATTTTACAGGGCCCGCACCATTCAGCCCAAAAATCTACCAGAGCAGGAACATCAGACTGCAGGACATCGGTTTCAAAGCTAGCGTCAGTAACATGAACAATATGGTCGCTCATTGCGAAAGGTCTCCAGAGAACGGTTAATCTTTAAGGGTTTATTTTTGCGGCATGATAGCATCAGCACAGCGATGGCAACAAACGAAATGCTCTATTGGGGTAAAAGATTTAGACTATGGGTTAGATTGTGACTTTGGGGGGGTGAATTGCAGGGCGGAACTCACCTCACTGCAATGGTCTGAACACATCATAATTAAACGAGATCAATCCATGCGCAAGCTTGTTGTTTTACTGATATTGGGTTTAGCAATCGCAGCCTACTTTTATTTTGATGGCCAGCAGTATCTGTCGGTCGGCATTTTTCAGGGGCTCTACCAACAACAGCCCTGGCTAACGGCGCTAATTTATTTTGCTGTGTATCTTTTGGTTGCCGGGCTGTCGCTGCCCGGCGCCGCCGTGCTGACTATCATCGGTGGCATGATCTTCGGTTTTTGGACTGGTCTGGTATTGGTTTCTTTTGCCAGTAGCATTGGTGCAACACTGGCTTTTTTTGTCTCGCGCTTTATTTTGCGCGACTGGGTACAAAACAAATTTGCCCAGTATTTAGGGTCGATTAATCAGGGCATGGAAAAGCAGGGTGCTTTCTATCTGTTTAGTCTGCGCCTGATTCCGCTATTTCCGTTTTGGGCTATTAATCTGGTGATGGGGCTGACCATTATTCCCGGGACTACATTTTACTGGGTCAGTCAGCTGGGGATGCTGGCCGGAACCGCAGTATTTGTTAATGCTGGCGTAAGCCTTGGGGCAGTGGAAGAGTTCTCCACCGCAGGTATTTTGACGCCTGATCTGATACTGTCATTTGCCCTATTGGCAGCGTTTCCTTTTATTGCTCGTCATTTTATTGGCGCCCTCCAGCGCCGCCGCGGATTGAGGGGCCATTACCGGCCAAAACAGTTTGATGCTAATCTCCTTGTAGTTGGCGCGGGCAGCGCGGGGTTGGTAAGCGCTTACATCGCAGCAACAGTCAAAGCCAAGGTAATGCTGGTAGAGAAGGCCAGCATGGGTGGTGATTGCCTGAATACTGGCTGTGTGCCCAGCAAGGCGCTGATTCGGGCGGCCAAATCGGTTAAAGATATCGAGACTGCTGGCCAGTTTGGTGTGCAGGTGGGTAGTCCCAACGTTGATTTTGCCAAAGTGATGAGGCGGGTTCAGGAGGTGATCACTGAGATTGAGCCCCATGATTCCATTGAGCGTTTTACCAACCTGGGTGTGGACTGCATTCAGGGTAATGCCAGATTGCTTAGTCCCTGGAAGGTGGATATTGATGGGCGCGTGATCAGTGCAGAAAAAATTATTCTTGCGACTGGTGCCAGTCCGATTGTGCCGGCGATTCCGGGCATTGATCAGGTTGAGCCCCTGACGTCTGAGAACCTTTGGCAGTTACAGGAATTGCCTGAGCGCTTATTAATTATGGGTGGTGGTGCCATTGGCTGCGAACTGGCTCAGGCATTTCAGCGCCTGGGCGCTCAGGTCACACTGGTGGATGCCATGTCTCAGCTGTTGCCCAGAGAAGATACAGATATAGTTGCACGACTGACACAGCAGTTGACTGATGAGGGTGTGAGGGTGCTTGTCGATTATGCAGTCACCAGCTTTAACCGACAGCCCTCGGGTCATATCGCCGTACTATCCCGTTCTGGCGCCAACACGATAAATGTAGAGTTTGACCGGGTTCTGGTGGCTGTAGGCCGTCGGGCTAATACCGCTGGGTTTGGTTTGCAGGAATTGGGGGTTGAGTTAAATGCTGATGGCACCGTTGTGGTGGATAGCTATTTGCGCACCAGCTGCCCTACTATTTTTGCCTGCGGCGATGTTGCTGGCCCTTACCAGCTGACCCATGCTGCGGGCCATCAAGCCTGGTTCGCCGGAGTAAATGCGCTGTTTGGCCAGTTTAAAAAGTTTGCCGTGAACTATAAGGTCATGCCCCAGACTATTTATACCGACCCTCAGCTGGCCCGGGTTGGGCTCAATGAGTTGGAGGCGGCGGAACAGGGTATTGAGGTGGAGGTAACAGAGTACGATCTGGCGGATCTGGACAGGGCTATTGCCGATGGCAATGCCAATGGTGTGGTTAAAGTGCTGACGGCCCCGGGTACAGACCGTATTCTCGGCGCCACTATTCTAGGCCCTCAGGCTGGCGAGCTGCTCACGGAATTTGTGACGGCGATTAAATTTAATCTGGGCCTGAATAAAATACTCAGTACTATTCACAGTTACCCTACTCTCAGCGAAGCCAATAAATATGTGGCGGGAGAATGGAAGCGCAAGCATGTGCCGGAGAGGCTTCTGCTGTGGGTGGAAAAATACTATCGCTGGAAGCTGGGCAAACCCTAGTTAGGAATCAAACTCTGCCATGGGTTCGTGACCCACTACTGACTGGGGGTCAATATGAATAATAATCTCGGACTCCGGAAAAGCTTCCATCAGGCTGGCTTCCACCTCGTCTGAAATCCTGTGGGCTTCCAGCAGAGATAGGTCATCATCCAGCTCCAGATGCAGCTGGATAAAGGTCATGGTACCCGAATGTCTTGAGCGCAGATCATGCAGGCCCCGCGCGGATTTATGCTGCAGTACCAGCTGTTTGATTTCTTCCCGCTGCTTGTCGGGTAGTTCTCGATCCATCAAATGGTCATAGGACAGGGCAATAATTTCCCAGGCGCTGTACAGAATATAAATGCCAATAGCACAGGCAAACAGCGCGTCAAACCCGTCCCAGCCTTGCGCCGACAACCACAGGGCTGCAATCACACTGGCATTGACCAACAAGTCTGTGCGGTAGTGCAAAGCATCAGCTTTGATGGCGGTGGAGTTCGTTTTGCGAATCACATGCTGTTGAAACCCCAGGAGCAGCAATGTGGCAATTATGGAGAACAGCATTACTGCAATACCTGTGCCCACTGCCTCCACCGGTATTGGGCTGATCAGCCGTCGTCCAGCTTCCAGCAACAGAAAACCGGCGGACCCGGCAATAAACATTGACTGACTTAGTCCCGCCAGTGCCTCGGCTTTGCCGTGGCCAAAGCGGTGCTCTTTATCGGCTGGTGTTAGAGCGTGGCGCACGGCAATCAGATTAATCAGAGAGGCCAGGGCATCCAGCACGGAATCAATTAATGTGGCGAGCAGGCTGACAGAATCGGACAGTCCCCAGGCAATCAGTTTGGCAACAATCAATATGGTTGCCACTGAAATCGATGCATAGGTCGCCAGCCGTAATAGTCGTGCGGTTTCCTGAGGGGCCATATGCATTGAATCAGAGCTGGTCATAATATCGGTCTGTGATTTTAGGGCGACAATTTAGGCCGAGAGTTTAGCAAAATAACTCTGAGCTCTGAAGTGGGCAGTCTTGTACTAGAAGCTTTCTAAGACCTTATTTAAAAACCGATAGCCAAGATCGGTGGTGCAATAGCTTTGCTCGCCACTAACCATGAGCTTTTGGGATTGCAATTCTGCTACCTGAGGAGCAATGCCGGAGGGGTCGAGGCCGGTGCGCTGGGCAAGCAGTTCCGTGGGCACGCCATTCTTAAGCCGCAGGCCATTCATCATAAATTCCACGGCCATCTGATCTAGCTCAATGGCATTGTGCTGAGCAATCACCGATTCCTGTCGCGCCAGATAGTTATCCGGCTGGCGTGTTTTGCTGGTGCGAATCACCATATTCTGCTGCGGCAATGTGATTTTGCCATGGGCGCCAGCGCCAATCCCCAGATAGTCACCAAACTGCCAGTAATTAATATTGTGCCTTGAGGTCTGCCCGTTGCGGGCATAGGCGGAAACTTCATATTGCTTAAAGCCATTAGCCTCAAGCAGTTCCATGCCCGCTTGCTGGATATCGGCCAGTCGATCGTCATTGGGCAGTGATGGTGGCTTTGAATAAAACTCGGTATTGGGCTCAATGGTCAACTGATACCAGGAGATATGCTGGGCGCCATGGTCGATTGCCAGTTCTATATCTGTTTTTGCCTGCTGCAGGCTCTGCTGGGGCAGGCCATGCATCAGATCGATATTGACGTTATCAAAGCCCGCCGACTTGGCGGTGGCAATGGCTGCTAAAGCCTGACCACCATCGTGAATCCTGCCCAGATGCTGCAGGTGGCTGTTGTCAAAACTCTGGATACCAATGGACAGCCGATTGACACCAGCACTGATAAAGTCAGCAAATTTTTGTTGTTCAAAGGTGCCGGGATTAGCTTCCAGGGTGATTTCAATATCTTGCTCAAAGCCAATAATCTGCTCTGCGGCATTTAAGATGTCGCCGATAGCGGCGCCGGAAAACAGACTGGGGGTGCCGCCGCCAAAAAAGATTGAATGCAGTTTGCGACCCTGACCCCAGTGCTGATCTGCTCTCAGATCAGCAATCAGTTTACGCACATAGGCCTGTTCGGGAATATGGTCTCCCGCCTGATGGGAATTAAAGTCGCAGTAGGGGCATTTGCGCACACACCAGGGAATATGCACATACAGTGAAAGAGGCGGTAGTTGTAACACGATTTATTGGGGCTGAAGCCGCTGCAACAACCTAGCGATGGCCTTGCCGCGATGACTTAATTTATTTTTCGTCTCTTTATCCAGTTCGGCGGCGCGACAGTTAGTCTCGGTCACCTGAAATATGGGGTCATAACCAAACCCGCCATCACCTTTTTCGTCGCAGGCGATAGTCCCCTCCCAGGTACCCTGACAAATGATCGGTGTGGGGTCATTGCCGTGACGCATATAGACAATTACGGTTTGATAGCGGGCGGTGCGCTGATCCGCTGGCACTTCCTTCATCAGTTCCAACAGCTTGTCCCGATTGCTGGCATCTGTCGCTGCCTCGCCGGCAAACCGCGCTGAGTAAATTCCCGGCGCGCCCTTTAAAAAATCCACCTCAAGGCCAGAGTCGTCAGCCACTGCGGGAAGGTTAGAATGAGCAGCGGCATTGCGAGCTTTGAGGATTGAGTTCTCCACAAACGTCAGCCCAGTCTCTTCAATATCAGAAATATTAAGCTGGGTCTGGGGCACAATATTAAAACCTAGGCCACCCAGCATTTGCTGAAGCTCTTTGATTTTTCCCGCATTGGCACTGGCCAGAACTAGATCACTGGTCACTTTGTCGCTCTCTTGATCCATAGAAAACTAATCCACATACATCTTTTTCTGGAATTTAAAGTCGTAGGGATAGACTCGAGGGCCATCACCAGACGGGGGCAATACCTGAATTTTAAAGGTCAGAAAATCTTCATTATCAAATTCAAATGGTGCTAGATAGTAGACTGTATTCTGTTCACGCACGGGAACAAATTCCAGGGTTTGGGTCTGTTGCAGAATATTGGATACAGTTCCTGTAACTTTGCCTTCGAGGCCAACACCGAGCTGTTTTACCAGGGCGATATTGACCAGCCCTTTATCTTTGCCGCGGACAATATTATTGGCCACCGCAATATCTGGCGCCAGAAAGGAGGTATTGAAGGCACTGTAAAATATCTTGTAGTCGCCATGTTGCTTGTAGAGCTTTTCTTCAATGGCTTGGCTAAACCCGGTCGCCAACAGGCAGATTGTAAAAATAATTGATTTCATAATACTAATACTCCAGCTAATACTGGCGGGATCACTTGCGGCTCAGGTGATAGACCGCGGTCTGAGTAAATAAATTAGGCCACAAGCTTTTGAGCTGCTTATCGGGGAAATGTTCAGCCATGGTTCGGCGATGCAATATATCGATATTGCGCTCCCGGCACAGTGCCTCGAAATCCGCATAGGTAAAAAAGTGGATATTCGGCGTGTCATACCATTGGTAAGCCAGCTGTTTGGTCACTGGCATACGGCCGCGGAAATTGAGGTAAGCTCTGGTGCCCCAGTATCCAAAATTGGGGAATGTGATAATGCATTCGCTGCCAATCCTGAGCATTTCATCCAATACCAAATGTGGATAGCGCATGGCCTGCAGGGCCTGAGTCATCACCACGGTATCAAAACTGCCATCGGCAAAGTTGGTCAGGCCTTTATTGAGGTCTTGCTCTATCACATTGACGCCGTTGGCAATGCACTGGCTGATGGATTGCGGGTCGATCTCCAATCCGTAGCCGAGAATATTGTGCTTTTGTTGTAACTGCAGCAGCAGCGCGCCATCACCGCAACCCAGATCCAGCACTTTTGAGTCTGCTTTAATCCAGTCACTGATAAAACCGTAATCCTGGCTCATTGGGCACCGCCTTGTAATTGCGTGGCCACACGAGACAGATAGCCGCCCAGAGCATCTTCATAGCGGACATTGGGCAGCAAAAAGGCATCGTGGCCTTTGTCGGACTCAATTTCTGTATAGGATACTGGTCTGTTGGCTGCCAGCAGGGCATCGGTGATTTCCCGCGAGCGTTCGGGAGCAAAGCGCCAGTCGCTGCTAAACGAGATAACAAGAAAATTACACTTGGAATGGCTAAACGCTTTTATCGGATCATTGTCATATTCTCGGGAGAGGTCAAAATAGTCGAGCATCTTAGTAATCAAAATATAGGAGTTGGCATCAAAGCTGTCCGAGAACTTGTCCCCCTGATAATTGAGATAGCTCTCTACCTGAAATTCTACGGGGTCCGCGTTTCTATCCACCAGATCGCCGATACGCAGCTCACGGCCAAATTTCTGTCCCATTAATTCATCGGACAGATAAGTCACATGACCAATCATTCGCGCCAAGGCTAGGCCGCGCAGAGGTGCCTTGCCTTGCTGCAAATAATTGCCATCGCAGAAATCTGGATCTGACTTGATTGCCCGCCGTGCGATTTCATTAAAAGCAATATTCTGTGCGGTGAGTTTCATTGATGAGGCTATCACCACTGCATTAAGAACTTTGTCAGGATGCTCCAGAGACCATCGCATGGCTTGCATGCCACCCAGGCTGCCACCAATAATCGCTGCCCAACAATCAATATTGAGATATTCCATCAACAGCCGCTGGGATTCCACCCAGTCCCGTGCCCGCAGTGATGGAAAGCTCCCGCCCCAGCGCTCACCTGTCTCCGGGTTGATACTCATTGGGCCTGTGCTGCCAAAACAGCTACCAATATTGTTGACGCTCACAATAAAGAATTTATCGCTGTCGATGGCTTTGCCTGGACCCACATAATGTTCCCACCAGCCAGGTCTGCTATCCCCTTCGTGAAATCCGGCCGCATGGTGATCACCGCTCAATGCATGGCATAGCAAAATGCCATTGCTGCGCTGGGCATTGAGTTCTCCATAGGTTTCATAGACCAACTTGTGTTCAGGCAGCACTACCCCGCAGGCGAGTTTAAGTGGCTGGTTGATATGGACTGATTGGGTCTTGACGATACCAATGGAGTCTTTGCTGGTGCTTTCGGAGGACATAGTAGTCTGGGTTGGCAAGTATTGATTAAGTCTAAGAGGGCGCCGAGGGTAACGCAAGATGATATGTGCGGTTTTTTTTCTGACCCTATATCCATATTCAATTGGTCGATATTGCTAGTTTGGGGTTAGACTGGCGAAGGCAGTGATATTGGTACCATCCAAAGAGGTGGGCTAAAGACTATTTAAGGAGAGGGGAATGCTATATAGAAAACTTGGTAATACTGGCCTTGATGTATCTTTAATTGGGTTGGGCACCATGACCTGGGGTGAACAAAACAATCTACAGGAAGCCTGTGAGCAGATGGATTATGCAGTTGCCCAGGGGATTAACTTTTTTGATGCTGCGGAAATGTATCCTGTGCCCCCGCGCCAGGAGACCACAGGTGAGACCGAGCGCTGTATTGGTGAATGGCTGACTCAGACGGGAAAGCGTTCCGAAATAGTTCTGGCGTCCAAGGTGTCTGGGCGAGCAGACACTATTCCAGACTGGAAGCATATCAGAGGTGGACCAAGACTGAACCGTGATCATATCCGTCGCGCCATTGAGGGTTCCCTGGAGCGACTGCAGACGGATTATGTAGACCTTTATCAGGTTCATTGGCCTGAGCGCGCAACTAATTTCTTTGGTAAGCGCGGCTATGTGCATGTTCCCGGTGCTGATGGTGTCGCCATTGAAGATACTCTGGATGCTCTGTCTGAGTTGGTTGATGAGGGCCTGGTCAAGCATGTTGGCTTGTCTAATGAGACTCCCTGGGGCGTTATGGAGTACCTGCGCCTGGCTTCCGAGCGCGGGCTAGCCAAAGTGGTGAGTATTCAAAATGTCTATAATTTGCTCAGTCGTCAGTTTGAAACTGGACTGGCGGAAATGGCGATTCGTGAAGAGGTAGGTTTGCTGGCCTATTCGCCACTGGCATTTGGAGTTCTCAGTGGCAAATATCTCGGCGGTAAAATGCCCGCTGGGTCAAGGCTTGCGCTGTTTGAGCGCTTTGCACGATACGGCAGCCCACAGTCAACGGCGGCGACCGAGGCCTATAAAGAGATTGCCGACAAACATGGTATCAGCCTCGCGCAGATGTCACTGGCCTTTGTCTGCCAGCAACCATTTGTTACCAGCAATCTGATTGGTGCTACCAATATCCAGCAGCTCAGTGAAAATATTGAGGCTGTGAATGTCACATTGTCAAAAGAAGTACTAGCGGAGATAGAGGCCATTCACAATCAATATCCGGACCCTGCTCCCTAGGGCTCGCCATTACTTGAGCCAGATCCGGCGAGTGCCGGATCTGGTTTCTGATCCAGTCAGGCTATTTATCCAAGCATGGGTTTGATCAGGCCGCCAATCATGGGCAGCAGCCATTGAATAAGCATTAGCGCAAAAATAGCCACCATTGGCGATATATCAATCATACCAATGGGAGGAATCAGATTTCTAAACGGGCGCATATAAGGCTCGACAATCTGGCCTACCAGCCGGACTGTAGGGTGATTGGTTGTGCCGACCCAGCTTGAGATCACCAGAATAAAAATACCCCAGAAATAGATTTTCACAAGTGCACTGAGAACATCGAAGGCTGCAACGGCCAAATAGGCAAATAGCTGAGGTGATAATTGACCACTGATGGCCAGAATAATCACATAAAAAGCCCATTGCACCAACAGCGCTGCGACCACCGCAGCAAGATTCAGGCGCCCAATGGTGGGCAGTACCTTGCGCAGGGGTTCAACCAAAGGCGCACAGATTTTAAACACAGTTTGCGAGATGGGGTTGTAAAAGTCCGCTTGCACCAGCTGCAGCAATGCTCTGACCAGCAAGATCAATACAAAAATATCGGTGGCGACTCTGAGAATAAATAACAGACTCTGGCTCATGAGGAAAAATCCTTAGACATTTCATCAGCGCGCGCGACAGCGCTGGTCATAGCCTGGCGGAAAATATCTTCCAGACCCTGCTGTTCAAACCTGCCTATCGCTGCCTGGGTTGTACCGCCGGGAGAGGTCACCTGTTGGCGCAACTGGGCTGCACTGGCTTGGGAATCAATAGCCATTTTTGAGGCGCCCAGAGCCGTGTGCAGGCTTAATTGCTCAGCTGTGTCCTGAGGCAAACCAAGCTCCTGACCAATTTTTTGCATCGCTTCCAACACCAAAAAGAAATAGGCGGGGCCACTGCCAGATACGGCGATTACCGCATCGATTAGCTCTTCCCGCTCTACCCAGCAGGCGATGCCAACTGCCTGAAACAGCTGTTCTACTATTTGTTTTTGCTGCTCAGTGAGCAATGAGTTGGCAAACAAACCTGTGGCGCCGCTCATCACCAGAGCTGGGGTATTGGGCATGGCGCGAACCAGAGCGATATCAGTGCCAAGCCAATTTTCCAGTGCGCTGAGGGGGATGCCCGCAGCGATAGAAATCACCGCTGGTTTGTGGCTGAGCGCTGGCGCCAGGTCTTTGACCACAGCGCCCATAATTTGAGGTTTGACCGCCAGCACCAGTAAATCTGCCTGGCCCGCCGCCGCCTGATTGTCGGCAGTGGTGTCCACGCCGTGGAGATCACTGAGTTTTTGTCTGGCTTCTTCCCCTGGTTCACTCACCAGAATTTGCTGGCTGGGAGTGCCATTGGCAATCATGCCACCAATCAGGCAGGAGGCCATATTGCCGCCGCCGATAAATACAATCTTACTCATAGATGTTTCGTTCTCTCAGGTTATTCGCTAAACAGTTTGTCATATCTGCGTTCTTGTTAGCTCCGCGGGCCAAAAATATCTGTGCCCACTCTAATAATGGTTGCTCCCTCTGCTATGGCCGCTTCAAGGTCTGCGGACATACCCATAGAGAGGGTATCCAGTTTCTCACAATTGTCCAGTGTGCTATTGATCTCTTTTTGCAATGCTGCCAGCTGAGCAAAGGGCTGTTGCTGCTCCACAATATTGGCTCTAGGTCTAGGGATAGCCATCAGACCGCGCAGTCTCAGGTTGGGTAGCTGGGCAATGGTTGCTGCCATGCTGAGGGCCTGCTCTGGGCTAAAGCCGGATTTGCTCTCTTCATTGTCAATATTGATCTGCAGGCAGATATTTAATGCTGGCATGGTTACCGGGCGCTGGGCACTCAGGCGCTGGGCTATCTTGAGGCGGTCCACTGTATGCACCCAGGCAAATTGCTCGGCGACCTGACGGGTTTTGTTGGATTGCAGCGGGCCGATAAAATGCCAGTCTAACCCCTGGCCACCCAACTGGGTTATTTTGTCACTGGCTTCCTGTAAATAGTTTTCACCGAAGCTTTGGATACCAGCACTCTGGGCGAGACTCACCTGTGCGCTGCTTCTCGTCTTGCTTACCGCCAGCAGCAGTATATCCTCAGGATTGCGGCCTGCGTCACGGGCGGCCTGTTGCAGACGTCTCTGTACAGCGGTAATGTTGTTTTCAATATTTGGCATAGTCTTAAATCGTCAACTGTAGTTCGAGACTGGCTCGTCGAGCTGTACTAGTCTTAATGGAATAAGCGAGATACAACTATGGATATTACCGAGTTACTGGCTTTTAGTGCAAAAGAAGGCGCTTCGGACTTACATATTTCTGCCGGTCTGCCTCCCATTATCAGGATTGATGGAGATGTACGCCGAATCAACCTGCCGCCGATGGAACATCGCCAAGTGCACAGTTTGATCTACGAAATAATGAATGACAAGCAGAGAAGGGATTACGAGGAGTTTCTTGAAACCGACTTTTCCTTTGATGTTCCTGGTGTCGCTCGTTTTCGGGTCAATGTGTTCAATCAAAATCGCGGTTCTGCCGCAGTTTTTCGTACTATTCCCTCCCAGGTTTTAACCCTTGAGCAGCTAGGCATGGGAGATATCTTCCGCAAAGTGTCCCTGTTGCCCCGCGGCTTGGTGCTGGTTACCGGCCCCACCGGCTCTGGTAAATCCACAACCCTGGCGGCCATGGTCGACTATATTAATGAGAACCGTTACGACCATATTCTCACCATTGAAGACCCCATCGAATTTGTTCACCAAAGCAAGAAATGCCTGATTAACCAGCGCGAGGTGCATCGCGACACCATGGGTTTTGGTGAGGCCCTGCGCTCTGCACTGCGAGAAGACCCAGATGTGGTGCTGGTGGGTGAAATGCGTGACCTGGAAACTATCAGGCTGGCATTGACCGCCGCAGAAACCGGGCATCTGGTGTTTGGCACATTGCACACTACATCGGCGGCCAAGACTATCGACAGGGTGGTAGATGTTTTCCCCGCAGGAGAAAAACCCATGGTTCGCTCTATGCTCTCAGAGTCACTACAGGCAGTGATTTCCCAAACACTGATGAAAAAGATTGGCGGCGGGCGGGTGGCGGCCCATGAAATTATGATTGGCACTGCAGCTATTCGAAATCTGATTCGTGAGGACAAGGTGGCGCAGATGTACTCTGCTATTCAAACTGGTGGCGCGCTGGGCATGCAGACCCTAGATCAATGTCTGCATAACCTGGTTGACCAGCGGCTTATCAGTGCTGAAGTTGCCAAAGAAAAAGCTAACTTACCGGACAGTTTCTAGGGGATATAAACCATGGCCAGAGAAACTTTCGAAAAATTAATCAAGATTATGGTGGAAAAGAAGGCCTCAGATTTATTTTTAACTCTGGGTCTGCCCCCCTGCATCAAGCTCAATGGCGCCGTGGTGCCAATCAGCAAACAGAAGCTTAGTCAGCAGAGCTGCGAGGAACTGGTATTAAGTACCATGTCTGAAGAACAGCGAGCGGAGTTCTATCGGGACAAAGAGTTAAATTATGCCGTTATCAGTGAAGAGTCCGGGCGGTTTCGGGCCAGTGCCTTTTATCAGCGCGGTGAAATAGGTATTGTGCTGCGACGCATTGAGACCCAGATACCAACCCCGGAAGCCTTGTTGCTGCCCCCTATCCTTAAAGAGCTGGTGATGAATCGCCGTGGCATTGTTATTTTTGTGGGCGCTACGGGCACCGGCAAGTCCACCTCACTTGCAGCTCTTATCGGGCATCGCAACAAGACCAGCCATGGGCATATTGTGTCTATTGAAGATCCCATCGAATTTGTCCATGAGCATCAGGGCTGCATTATTACTCAGCGCGAAGTGGGTGTGGATACCGAGTCCTTTGAGGTGGCCTTAAAGAACACCTTGCGTCAGGCCCCGGATGTTATTTTGATTGGTGAAATTCGCACCCGTGAAACCATGCAGCATGCTATTACCTTTGCCGAAACTGGTCATCTGGTGCTGGCGACCTTGCATGCCAACAATGCCAACCAGGCTCTGGATCGCATTAATCACTTTTTTGCCGCCGATCGTCACAGCCAGCTTTGGATGGATCTGTCCCTCAATTTGCGCGGTATTGTTGCGCAACAGCTGGTGCCCACAATAGATGGTAAGAGTCGCCGTGCTGCAATTGAGATTATGCTCAACACACCATTGGTAGCGGATACCATTCGCAAAGGCAATGTGCATAAGATCAAGGAGATCATGACCAGCTCTACAGAGCATGGCATGCAGACCTTTGATCAGGCCCTGTACGCGCTCTATGCCGAGGGTGAGATCAGCTATGAAAATGCCATCGCCCACGCCGATTCGAAAAATGACCTACGGCTGATGATCAAGATGGAATCCAATGATCAGATTACTGAGTTGAGTACAGGGATAGACAGTTTAAGTATTGAGGATGACCCGGGTGACAATTTACGTTGGTGATGGCTGGGCTGCTTTTTCAGGGTTGCTGGCCTGAATCCGGTGCCTGCAGCCAGCTCTGCAGTATCAGCGCCGCTGCCAGATGGTCGATTTTGGTCAGATCGCGGCTTTTGCTGCCTCGCCCGGCATTGCGCTGCTCTTCCTGAAGCATGGATTTAGCCTCGCGACTGGTCAGCCGCTCATCCATCATAATGACTTCGATGTTATAGCGACCCTCAAGTCGGCGGGCAAATCTGCGCGCGCGCTGGCTGAGCTCACTTTCGCTGTCATCCATATTCAGAGGCAGGCCCACCAGCAGAAGATCAGGTTTCCATTCATCGATCACTTTGCTGACCATCGACCAGTCTGGTGCGCCATCGCTGGCTTTAATGATAGTCAGGCCATTGGCGGAGCCAATCAGCGTTTGACCCTGGGCCACACCAATTTGTTTGAGGCCAAAGTCAAACGCCAGTACAGCTCTGTGCTTATCAGGCATGACCGGCATCTAAGGCAAGCATTTCCAGATTGACTCCAATAGATGAAGCTGCCGCACCGGCTCGTTTGGCACAGTCGGTGTGGAAAATAATCGCTGAGTCTGCGGGAATGGTCAGCCAGCTATTCTGCACCAGCTCTTGTTCAAGCTGTCCGGACTCCCAGCTGGAGTAGCCAAGAGTGATCATTGCATCTGCCGGGCCATTGCCAACAGCAATATCGCTGAGAATATCCTTGGAAGCGGTGAGACTGATATCGTCGGCAATCGCCACTGTGGATTCCCATTGCTTGTCGCAGGTCCTGTGGAGAATAAAGCCGCGGTCACGCTGTACTGGGCCGCCGTCAAAAATCAATGAATTGCCGCAACCGTCGTTGTATTCCAGTTCTAGCTGGTCAAAGATCGCCTTCGCAGGAATATCCAGCTGCTGATTAATAATCAGGCCCATAGCGCCATCCACACTGTGTTCGCAGATGTACACCATAGACTGTGAAAAGTTGGGATCATTGAGGCCAGGCATGGCCAGAAGGAAATGGTTTTTTAAACTGGAAATCGATTTTTTTGTGCTGTTATTCATACTTATTAATATGGGGGATCAGAACCATAAACTCAAGGCTTGTGACTTCTTTCTGTTACCTGGATGTCGACAGCTGATTAGCCTGATACTGCCATGTGCGGATAATGTGAATTTCATCATGGTCGCGCAGCTCTGGAGGAAAGGGTCGAAATGGAGAGGCGTGCCTGACTGAGCGCACCGCGGCCTGATCCAGAATCCTCGACCCCGATCTACCAGCTATGCTGATTTTCTTCACTGTGCCGTCTGGCACAATCACAACCACCAGCTGTACCATGCCGGAAAGCTGTCTGGCTTTAGCTTCTCGGGGGTAGTTAAGATTACCTACCAGTTCAATTTGCTGCTCAAAATAATGCATATAGGCAGCTTCGTCTGCGTTCTTGGTGGATGCTGAGGTGAGTCGTGAGACCTTGGGCAGCTTGCTGTAGGCTTGCTGAAGCTTATCCAGTTTGGCCCTCATGGCACCCACAGATAACTCTGTGGGCAATGGTTGCGGATCATCCATGGATACATCAGCTATCTTTTCAAGCCAATTAAAGCTGATTTCGGTGGTTTGTCTGGTCAGCAGGCTATTGCCGGCAGCTTGCTCGGCAAGGTTTTGTACCGCAGGGGTGCCACCCTGTTCACTTGCTTCAAAAACCGACTGCGAATTTAAGCTGGCCTCCAGTTCAGAGCCCCTGTCGCCACTGCCCTGCTGGTTGGTTTGTGCAAGAAAGTCTGCTTCGTCAGGCTCATTGTCGCTGGCATATTGAGCCAGGGTCACATCCATCGACGTTGTGGGATTTATTATTGGCGAAGCGCTAAAGCCAAGTCCCAGCAACAATGCCAGATGCAGCAGCAGCGCCATTGAGAAAGAGCCCTTTAAGCGCTGATTGCTGTGATTCCAGGAGCTGTCGATCAACTGCCGCATGTGGCTGATATTGAGTTAGTTAAGTCTGGCATCAATAGCATCCAACAGAAGTTCGCCAATCCCTGTGCCCTGGGCATTGTCAATCTCACGCACACAGGTGGGGCTGGTAACATTGATTTCAGTGAGATAGTCACCAATTACATCGAGACCAACAAAAATAAGCCCTTTCTCCTTTAACGTGGGAGCAATCTGTTCGGCAATCCAGCGATCGCGATCGCTGAGAGGCTGCACCAGGCCCTGGCCTCCGGCGGCCAGATTGCCACGGAATTCGCCATCTGCGGGAATACGCGCCAGACAATAGGGAATCACTGTGCCATCAACCACTAGGATACGTTTATCTCCTGTCGTGATCTCAGGCAGATACTTCTGCGCCATGATGGTTTCGCTGCCATTCTTTGTTAGGGTTTCCAGAATGACATTAAGGTTTTGGTCCCCCTGTTTGACGCGGAAGATAGATGTGCCACCCATGCCATCCAGAGGTTTAAAAACCACATCTAAATGCTCTGCGAGGAATTTTTTCAGTCTCCGCTCGTCTCTGCTGACCAACAGAGGGGGAGTGCATTCGGGGAATTCAGTGGCAAACACTTTTTCATTGCAGTCCCGCAGGCTCTGGGGCTTGTTTACAATCAATGTGCCCCGTCGTTCAGCGGCCTCGAGAATATAGGTAGAGTAGATAAATTCTGCATCAAAGGGAGGATCCTTGCGCATCAGCACGGCATCAAGCTCTTCCAGGGGAATAGAGCTGGCCTCTTCCAGTTCGTACCATTTAAACGGGTTTTCCATCACTTTTAGAGGCCGCACCTCTGCCCGTGGATTGCCATTTTCAAGGAACAAATGCTGCTGCTCCATATAAAATAATTTATAGCCACGGCGCTGAGCTGCAAGTAGCAGAGCCAAACTAGTGTCTTTGTTGTAATTGATTGATGAAATTGGGTCCATTACGACGCCGAGAGATTTACCCATAAATGACCGCCTTGTAGTGATTTTTGCACTATAACTATCTATGGCAATTAGCTATAGGGTTAACGCTCTTGAAATCTGTGAGCTAGCAAGCAAAAAAGTTAATAAAAATAGAGGGTTGTAGATTATATATTACAACTGTGTTTAAAATTCCATAACTTGAGTGACATTGGCAGTACTTAAGGCGTTAAGTGGTTTTAACAGTGGTGAAAAAAATGGATGTTCAGGGCCTCAAAGTGCTCGTCATAGACGACAGCAATACTATCAGACGTACCGCAGAAACGTTGCTGGCAAAAGCTGGCTGTAATGTGGCTACCGCTTCCGACGGTTTTGATTCATTAGCCAAAATCGTCGATATCAAACCAGATGTGATATTTATCGACATTATGATGCCACGTCTTGATGGCTATCAGACGTGCGCATTAATTAAAAACAACGATGAGTTCAAATCCACTCCGGTCATTATGTTATCGAGTAAAGATGGCCTGTTTGATAAGGCTAAGGGGCGGATAG
>JABJOY010000010.1 GCA_018664075.1 Porticoccaceae bacterium
ATCAGGTCCTGCCACCATCAATGGTAAAACTCTGACCAGTGATCATTCGACTATCATCCGCCGCCAAAAACAGTGCCAAATTGGCGACTTCAGAGGGTTGTAGTC
The DNA here is from genome assembly GCA_018664075.1 of Porticoccaceae bacterium. Classification (GTDB taxonomy): domain Bacteria; phylum Pseudomonadota; class Gammaproteobacteria; order Pseudomonadales; family Porticoccaceae; genus HTCC2207. The sequence goes on from JABJOY010000010.1 coordinate 106, forward strand.
GCTGCTTAAGCGCCACCTGTTGCATCCAGTCCGCTTCTGCTTCCGGTGTCAGCCAGGTTTTGAGCTGCCGTTCGGTTACGACCCAACCGGGCAGAATAGCATTGACTCTGATTTGGGACTCCCCATAGTCTCGCGCCAGAGCTTTGGTCATACCCACCACACCGGCCTTGGCTGTTACATAGCCAGGCATGTTGGCGGGGCCAAGTAGGGCATTGATTGAGCTAAAGTTAATAATGGAGCCACCGGATTGCTGAGCCATTAGCTCTGCTCCAGTCTGGGCGGCAAAAAACGCTGCATCCAGATTGATAGCCATACAGTCGCGCCAGCTCTGGGCCGTGACTTCTGCCGGAGAGTGACGATTATCATTGGCGGCATTATTAACAAGGGCCTGCAGTGGACCCAGCTCTTCTACCGCAGCTGCAATAGAGGCTTGCAGCGCCTCAACATCAGTTACATCAATTTTCTGAAACCAGGGGCTGGTCCCTGTCTGATCTTTTAATTGGGCACAGAGAGAAACTGCAGAGTCGGCATCCAGATCCACAAAGGCGACCTTGGACCCCTGCATGGCAAAAGCCTCGACCATAGCAGCCCCTATACCAGTGGCACCTCCGGTAATAAATACACAGCGCCCCTCAAGACTTGGATATTTTGTTGTTTCGCCCATTGGACGACCTCTTATTATTATCGGCTGGCGAGGATCAAGCCACAGACTGTGATCCCAGCCTGTCACCCTGCCTGCTTTTGTTTTAATATAACCTCAACCATAACGCGATTCTGAAGCAACAACAACGTCAACCCAGAACGCAACAATAAAAATATATCGGCGCACTTTTACAGGGGTACCAGGTGATCATTAACGGACTGCGGACAGCCGCAATTTTCAGTGCAGTTTTCTGTGCAGTAATGGTTAGCAACATCGCCAGCAGTGCTGAACAGCTCTATACCGATCAGCCCCCTGTCACCCCCGAACTGGCTTTTCCGGGCACCTATGATGTGGGTGTGACCACTATCACAGTTACTGATCCGAAGCGCCTCAATACCAGCAACTTTATTACCAGTGGCGTGCGGCCTCTGGTGCTGGAAGTCTGGTATCCGGCTCAGGCCCCCAAAGACGGAACAATGGCTACCTATAAAGATGTCACTCGCCTGCAAAAGCCTTTTGAGCTCCAAGGTGCTGCCTATCGCGATGCGCCAGCACTTGAGAGTGGCAATTTTCCGTTAATTCTTTTCTCCCATGGCTTTACTGGCTATCGCACCCAGATGTTTTATCTGGGGGAACATCTGGCCAGCCATGGCTATGTGGTTGTGGGCATAGATCATACAGATTCAACCAATGCCGAAATCAAGACACCAGAAGATCGCCCCGCAGGAATAATCAGCACTTTGTATAACCGCGCTCGGGATCAGCAATTTCTGCTCGACTTCTTTACCGAGCAGAAATCTCCCGTAGAGGATATTGTGGATACAGATAGGGCTGCGATTGTCGGTCATTCCATGGGCGGCTTTGGTGCCTTAAATACCGTGGGTGGCTGCTTTGACTTCACCTATAAAATGCTTAAGGAATTTGGCGTTCCCGCTCCAGTGGCTCTGGTGATGCCTCTGGCCCTCAACTCCTGTTATGCCGGTCGTGATGAATTAGATCCGCGGTGGAAAGCAGTACAGCTATTTGCTCCCTGGGGCGGGGAATACAATGTCCATAGCGCCGAGGCCATGGCAAAAATCAACGTACCAACACTTTATGCTGCGGGCGATCAGGACAATACCTCTGGTTTTACCCAGGGGATAGAAAAGCTCTATAAGCAGACCGGCAGCGCAGATAAATATATGCTGCTATTTAAAAATGCCCGACACAATATTGGCCCTCACCCGGCACCAGCGGCCTCCTTTGCCACTGACTTTGAGTTGGGTCATTACTTCGACCCAAGCTGGGATATAGAAACCATTAACCGGGTGCTGGAGCATATGAGCCTGGCTTTTTTAGACTGCCATGTTAAGGGTGATAGTGCCAGATGTGACTATCTGCCAGCGCGCAATGATAGCCAGCAGTATGAGGGTAGCCTGCATCAGCACAGAGATCCCTGGCCCGGTTTTAAACATCTCTGGGCCAGTGGCCTTGAGTTCTACCGCAAATAATTAAACAGGGTAACCCTATGTTTGGAGTCTGTTATTACCCTGAGCACTGGCCACAGGCGCAATGGAACAAAGACGCTGCAATGATGGCCGACCTGGGTTTGACCTATGTGCGCATTGGTGAATTTGCCTGGTCACGACTAGAACCCAAGCCCGGGGAATATAACTTTGACTGGCTGGATGATGCTGTCGCCTGCCTGACCAATGTCGGACTTAAAGTGGTAATGGGCACCCCCACTGCTACACCACCGAAATGGCTAATTGATCAGCACCCGGAAATATTGCCTGTAGACCCGGATACTGGTCGCACCAGAGGTTTTGGTTCCCGCCGTCACTATGACTTTTCCAGTGCAGTCTATCTGCGCGAATCCAAACGCATTACTGAGGCTCTGGCAAAACGCTACGGCAACCATGATGGCGTGGTTGGCTGGCAGACTGATAATGAACTCTGCTGCCATGATACAGCCCTCAGTGGTTCGGAGCTTGCCCAGGAGGGATTTCAAGACTGGTGCCGTCAGCGTTACAGCAGTATAGATAGGCTCAATAGCGACTGGGGCAATGTGTTCTGGTCTATGGAATATCGAGATTATAGCGAGATAGAACTGCCCATAGGCGCGGTCACCGAAACCAGCCCGGCCCACCGCTTGGCCTATCGCCGCTTCTCTTCCGAGCAGGTAATTGCCTATCACAATCCCATGGTGCAAATAATTCGCCAGCATGCTCCGGGAAAGTTTATTACCCATAACTTTATTCCCATGAATGAAACTGGGGTAGACAACTTTGCTCTGGCCGCGCCCCTGGACTTTACCAGTTACGACAACTATCCTCTGGGGCGCACTGACCTGCTATTGACCGGCGCACCCAAAGAACAGCTACAACCCTATATGCGCACCGGGCATCCAGACTTTGCCACCTATTACCATGATCAAACCCGCGGCCTGTTAAACCGCGGATTCTGGGTGATGGAACAGCAACCCGGGCCGGTTAACTGGGCCAATAATAACCCCCGCCCCGCACCGGGCATGATTCGCTTCTGGACGCTGGAAGCCTTTGCCCATGGCGCCGACTGTGTCTGTTACTTCCGCTGGCGGCAGGCGCCCTTTGCTCAGGAACAGATGCATGCCGGCTTGCTGCGCCCGGATAACTCCAAGACCGAAGCCTGGCCAGAAGCCGAACGGGCAATGGCAGAAGTGGCTGCATTAGATATTGGCAACCAATCTTTACAACCTGCGTCTGTGGCTATTGTTACCGGCGCCGAAGGGCTCTGGGTAAGCGATATTGAAAAGCAGGGCGAAGCCTATGACTTCAATAATGTACAGCTAAGTTACTACAGCGCACTGCGAGAGCTGGGCATTAATATCGACTTTATCTCGGTGGATTCTGACTTTACGCCCTACTCAATGATTATTGCTCCCAGCCTGCCCATTGTTGATCAGACCTTTGTAGATAAATGCCAAGCCAGTAGTGCCCAGTTTATCTTTGGCCCCAGAGCTGGCGCCAAAACCCCGGAGTTTGGCTACCCGGGAATCTTGCCGCCGGGGCTATTGCAGCAGCTAATTCCCATTCGTGTACTCTCGGTGGAGACTCTGCGTGCCGACTGTACTGAGGGTTTAAACTGGAATAATCAACAATACCAGAGTGGCAGCTGGCGAGAACAATTAGATGCGACAGAAGCAACGGTGCTGGCTCGCTATGAAGACAACCAGCCTGCCGTGGTAACTCAGAATAGGTTTACCTATATGGGCACATTGACCGACCGGGAATTTCTGTTGGATTTTTTCCAGCAGCACTGCCAGCAGGCCGGCATTCCCATCTATAGGTTTGGTGCCGATATCAGAGTCAGCCAGAGAGGCAATCTGCTATTTGCCTTTAACTACTCAAATCAGCCCCGGGAACTTCCCCTGGACGCTCAGGCACAACTTATACTGGGTACTGCTACTATTGAGCCCCACGGAGTAACTGTGTGGCGGGGCTGAACAGATAAGTCTCACCAGCCAATAACTAACAATAATAAATAGGAGTCTCCCTTGAGCGAGCAAGCCATTCAACTAGCAGTATTCTGTTTTGTCCTGGGTGCCATAGCACTGATCACCTATATCAAATGCCGCGGCGAAAACAGACATTCGGCCGACTCCAATAAAGAATACTTTCTTGCCGGTGGTGGGCTCACCTGGGTGTTTGTGGCTGGCTCCATTACCCTTACCAACCTGAGTACAGATCAGCTAGTGGGCATGAATGGCAACCAAATGCTATTGCTGGCCCTGTGGGAATTTGCCGGTTTTGTGGGGCTAATGGTACTGGCCAAGATATTTTTGCCGGTGTACTACAGCAATAACTGCACCACCACCACCGAGCTGCTGGAGCGGCGCTACGACAGTAAACATGTGCGCGCACTGGTCTCCACCATGTTTCTGTTTATTAATGTGTTTGTCTTTCAGCCTGCGGTTATCTATACCGGCGCGCTATTTATGATTTCTATGACTGGCATCGACGCTAATCTGCTCACCATTGCGGTTGCTTTTGCCCTGGTGGGCGCGGCCTATTCTGTGCTGGGTGGCCTGCGCGCAGTAGCTGTATCCGATACCTATGGCGGAGTGCTGGTGCTGGCGATGGGACTATTGATTGTGGTGCTGTCTCTACAGGCTATCGACTTTGACTTTAGTGGTATTCCCGCCGAGCGACTGACATTGATTGGCGACAGTGCCTCGCCGGTGCCCTGGCATACCTTGTTAACTGGTATGTTCTTGATTCAGATTTTCTACTGGAGCACCAACCAGACTATTACCCAGCGAGCGATGGCTGCGCCCACGGTACAAGAGGCACAAAAAGGCGTCTATGCCGCTGCCTTTATTCGCGTGATCTTTATACCCTCCATGGTGGTTATCCCTGGCATTGTTGCTTTTAAACTGTATGGGGATATTGGCGACCAGGCCTATGGCCGCATTGTGGGTGACCTTATGCCCAGCTGGCTATCTGGTGTCTTTGCCGCGGCCATTGCGGCTGCCGTTCTGAGCTCCTTTAACAGTATGGTAAATAGTTCTGCCGCCATGTATGTCTGCGATTTGCATGAGCGCTATATTAATGACAAGCCCAATGTCCGGGTGCTCAGCGGTATAGCCACCAGTATTTTTGTCTTGATTGCGGTGGCCATGGTGCCGGTCTATGCCCAGTCCGATAGCATTATTAATCTACTTCAAGAACTCTGGGGTCTGATTAGCATGCCGATTCTGGCCTGCTTTGCGGTGGGTCTGCTATTTAAGAATGTGGACTACAGAGCAGCCATTGCCGCAGTGATCTTTGGTGTGCTGATCTATGCCTGCTTTATCTGGCTATGGATGCCATTGCACTATATCCATATGATGTTTTTCACTTTCTTTATCTGTGTCGGGCTGGCGCTGACCATCAATCGTTTGGTATTGGGCAATAGAGCAGAGTTTATTGGCCTACAGGCTATCTAGCTCTGCTGGAGGTGGAAAATTAATAATGTTTCGGGCTGCATAATAGGTAACTGCAGCCCGGCATTTTTTAGCGCATCGCCACTGATAACCGAGCCATTAATAATCTCCAGAATAGAAGCAGATGAGCTACTGGGTTGCAGGGGCCAGATAATATTCACTCTATATAGCTGATCTGCATCCAGCCCGCGAAAGTGCAACCGGCCCGGGGCAGTGTTGGGGGAGCTGGCCAGCAGCCCATAGGAAAATAATGCCTCTTCCCTGTTGGCAGCAACAACCCCAAAACTATTCTCAAACTGCTGTGTTTCAAGACGCACCAGATCACCTCTATGAATTAACTGCCGATGCTGCTTATGCAGTGCCACAGCGGCGGCTAATTCGGCTTTTTCCTCGGCATCCATATCCAGCAAGTTGGCTTCGATGCCCATATCACCAAACATTGCCACTCCAGCTCTGGTGGCCATACTGATGCTGCGCCCGGTGATATGGCAATCTTTAGGGCCCACATGGGCACCCATTAACTCCGCCGGGAAAAACATTGAAAACCCTTTTTGGATGGCCAGCCGATCCAGGGCATCATTGCTGTCCGAGGTCCAGATACGGTCGGTATAAGCCAGTATGCCAAAGTCTGCGCGACCACCACCGGAAGCGCAACTTTCAATTTCCAGCTGCGGGTGGGCCCCTCGAATTCGGCTCAGCAATTTATACAGTGCCACTGTCTGCTTATGGGTAACCGCCCGTCCCTGAGCATCCCCTGGCTGATTGATAATCCGGTTCATATCCCATTTTAAATAGCTGATTGGGTACTGGGACAATAGCTTGTCAATACAGTCAAACAGATAGTCCTGAACCTCGGATCTGGTTAGATCCAGCACCAGTTGATGCCTTGAAAGAATTACAGGCGCGGGCTCTGCACTCAGCACCCAGTCCGGGTGGGCGCGATATAAATCGCTATCCGGATTGACCATTTCCGGTTCAATCCAGAGCCCAAACTCCATTCCCCGAGCCTGCACATGGTCAATTAAAGGACTCAGACCATCGGGGAAAATACCCTGATCCACAAACCAGTCCCCCAGCCCGGCACCGTCAGACTTGCGGTTTTTAAACCAGCCATCGTCCAGCACAAAGCGCTCCGCCCCCACTTGGGCGGCACTGTCAGCCAGAGCCTTTAACCGCTGCAACGATAGATCAAAATACATGGCCTCCCAGGTATTAAAATGCACAGATTTGGATTTACCGGCCATACGGGCATCGGTTAGCTTTGATCGAATATAGCGGTGGAAACAGCCTGAGAGTGCGGACAATCCACTATTAGTGCTGGCGCCATAGAGCACCGGCGAGCAATAGGACTTATTGGGCTCAAGGCTCAGCTCGCCGGGACAAAATAACTCTCCCAGCTGGGCATAGGCACGACCAGTAAACTGCTCTTCAATACGAATGCGATGATTGCCACTCCAACCCAGATGCAAGCCATAGGCATGGCCAGCACTTTCGGTGCAATGCTCTGTATGAATAATTACGCCGGGGAATGAATCATGGGAGGTGCGGCCGGAGCGATTTTCTCGCAGGTAGGTACCCATAAAGCGGTCTACTGAATGGCGCTGAAATTCATTGGCCCAGCGACCCTGAAAACCCATAATTTTATTATGGTCCATGGGCAATGGAATGCTGGGCGCATTGCACTGCTCTACCCACAGATTGTTATCGCCGAGATTACACAACTCGGTACTGGCGATAAGCATATCGCTATCAATATCCAGACCGATACGATGAGTAATTCTGACTTGGGTACCCACACAGATCGAGACAATGGTGAAATAGGTATTATTTTGAGTGACAGATTCAATCTGTGCGTTCACCGCCCATTGCAACCCCTGACGATGAACCTGAATACCGGGATTACCCTGAAAACCCGCACCCAATTCCGGCGACAGGGAAATAGGCGCTTGTTCTGGTGGGCAGGCAGGTGCCTCTTGCTCGGTTGCCAACAGGGCTAACATATCCGGGCTGGTGCCCTCCCCCAGACGTGCACCCCAATAGAGAATTGCGGGAGCAGTGCCACGGCAATCCAGCACTAAACTGCTATGGCGGCTATGGACTGTATAAAATGGCTGAATCGCGTTGGGCATAGGCAATCTTCTTATTATTTTGCTACTTATTCTTGTGGTTATTCTGTTGCTTGGCTGAGCATTAATAATGCCCCAAATACCGCGACTGGAGCCAGCTAATTTTTATCGATCAAATGCCGACAAAATCACGCATAATGTTACTAATAATTAAATAACAGGAGTTTTTATTTTGGGTGCCAACATCGATAGCCAACTGCCTTTTAGGGAAATCGTAAAAGTGAGATACAGCGACCTAGACGCTCAGGGGCATCTGTATTTCGCCAAGTATTTAATCTTCGGCGATGAAGTGCTGGGCGCCTATATGGAGCAATTGGGACTTAATATCATGGACCCGCTAAGTGCACCCTGCCTCATATTTACCGTCAATATTCATTGTGACTATCACAACGAAATTGCAGGAAACTCTGAAATTGCAGTCTATGCAGGATACGGTCGTCTGGGTAATTCCAGCGCCGATGCGGTATTTGAATTATATAATAATGCCAATGGTACGCTGTTGGCCAGTGGCGGTTTAACTCAGGTATTTGTGGATCCTAAAACCCGGCAGTCAATGGCTATACCAGAGTTTTATCGGGCGAATATTATTGAACAGCAGCAGGCTTTAGGGGCTAGTTAAGATTATAGGTAGTGCTCGCCTGACAATAGAGACAAGCACTACCCAACTTTAATTATTCTTTAGTGCCACTTAGCCCATGCGCATTAAGGCACAGATTTTATTGCCTGCAGGGTCGCGCAGATAAGCCAGATACATATCACCCATAGCGCCGCCAACACGAACCCCTGGAGCATTCTCACAGGTAGTGCCACCATTGGCCACACCGGCAGCATGCCAGGCATCGCCCTGCTCTGTGCTAGTCACATTAAAGCCAATAGTACTGCCATTGCCGTGGCAGGCAGGTTCGCCATCAATAGGGACACTTATTCCCAGTACAGAATCACCATTAAAGTAGAAGCAGCGGCCTTTGGGATCTATAACGCCCGCCTCGTACCCCAGTTCACCGAGAATGGCATCGTAGAATTTCTTTGAATCTTCGATGCTGTTGGCACCGAGCATAATATGACTAAACATAGTTTTCTCTTTTTTACAGTTGGAGGACGGTTTTTTATACGCAGGAAAAGTACCTTTTGTATTGCCTGCAATGATCAAGTCAATGAGCTTTAGAACCAGGGGCAGATCAAACCTGTTATCTAAGGGTCAGGCTGTTTACCGATAGCAGTCTGGTCAAGAAATTCGACAATAGCAGGGCCAACAATACTGGGCTGCATATAGGTAATATTATGGCCACCGTCCTTAATCGCAATCAGTTCTGCATGAGGGATGGCCAACAGCAAATTTTCACTGCCCATAAAGGGCACAGTGGCATCATTGGTGCCCCAGATTGCAAGAGTCGGAATACCCAGCTTGCCCACTGCATTAAAACTCTCCAGGGCATTAAACAGATTGAAGTGCCGCAGTGTGGATACCAGCGATTCCACAAACCCTGACAGCTGCGTCTGCTTGCCCACTTTGGTGACAAACTCCCCAGTGGGAATTGCCAGCGGATCATCGATATTAGCTATCTCGTTTTCGGCAATATCACTGACCAGCATTTTGTCGGCAAACATATGCCCCAACCATTCGCCTATTAACGGGATATTCACCAAACTGCTGGTAGCGGATTGCTCGGTCATAAAACCAGCGGGGGCTACTAATGACATGGTGGCAACCCGGCCCGGGTAGGCCTCGGCAAAATGGCCCAAAATAGCGCCACCCATAGAATAGCCAACCAGATGCACTGGTTGCGAGAGATTCTGCTGGTCCAATAACTCGTTCAGAGCCTGCACATAAAGCTCCGCACTGTAGTCAGTTTCTGGCCGCTCGGAAAACCCTCGGCCAAAATGATCATAGACCAGAATCTGATATCCGGCATCGAGAAAAAACTGCCGAACCCCATCCCAGACAAAATGAGGTGTAGAGAATCCATGGATCAACACCAGAGTCTGGCCATTGCTGTTGGCCTCACTGGGCAAGTACCAGCGGTAGTACAGGTTGCCCTGGGTCAGAGTTGCCCAGGCGCCCTCAGAGGGAAGGTCGGCAACAGAAATAGGCTTTAAGCCATGGGTTTTGCTAATGTAGGGCAAAGCCAGTGCCAGCACAATAATCAGTAATATCAGCGCCGCTATTTTCATCTGCCCACCTCTAATATCGAATTACTTTAGCACCTTAGCATTCCACCAGATAATAAGCGGAGTAATAACCAGAGTTGGTAGTATCCAGAAAAGCCAGCTTGGCTGAATATCCACATTTACCACCAGCACAGCAGTGATAACCGCAATAGTACCCCCCAGCATATTGCTTAGATGGCTAACAATTCTCTGGGGGCCCTTGGCGGTCTGATTTTTATGGGTATGGTAGTCTCTGTAACCCAGAGACAGGGCGACAGTGCCAAAAACCACAGGAATAATAAAATTTGAATTATCGTCCATAAAATAAACACCAGCTATTAGCCACATAGCCACCCCGGACAGTAACATCAGAATCACTGCAATCCAGTCAATGGTAGCTGGAACACCACTGCGGTTTCTGGCAAACCTTATGCCGGCAAACGCCAGATAAAAAGAAAATACGGCTGTGATAAACAAAAACTGATTGCCTGTTATCAGCGCCATGGGAATAGCAGTGATAAAAATACCCAGCATGCCTAAGAAGTAAATTCGTCCAGATCTAATGTGCAGCTTTTTACCTTTGGCTGAAACTACAGCCAATAGACTGGCAACCAGCGCAACTATCCCTGCCCCTATATGCATAGGCAATAGAATATCCATTAGCTTCCCCCCGTTTTAAAATAATAATTATTCGGCTGTACCATGGGCAATAATTCTTATATACCCGCGCACTCCCTGGGCATAGTCGGCCACAGAAATTTTCTCATTAGTGCCATGAAAGCCAGTCAGTAACTCCGGTGTCAGGCGAATTGGATTAAATCTGTAGGCATTATCTGCCACCTTGCCATAGTGGCGGCTATCTGAAGCGGCGACCATTAAACCGGGCGCCACCGGAATATCTCCATGTATCTCACGCATGCTCTGGGCAATAATAGAAAAACCCGGCGCCTGCCAGTCAGACACCGAGGAGGCATTAGCCCCACTGCGACGGCGCACATGGATACTGTCGCTGGCCACCAGATCAGTCACATAGTTTTCCACGCTATCCATAGAATCTCTGGGGTGTATTCTGAAGTTCACCGTAGCCACCGCTTCAATAGGCAGCACATTGGTTTTTACACTGCCCGACAGCATGGTAGGCGCAGTGGTGGTGCGCAGCATGGCATTGGTGCTTGGCGCGGCACTGAGCTGGCCATCAATTAATCCGCCAAATAGCCACTGATTGGCAAAAAACATTCTGGGCACAAAGGGCATATGGCGGCTGATCTTGTTAAACATCTCTGCAGCAAGACCCTCTAGCCCGCCGGGCACCGGGTTTTCTTCAAGCTGGGTAATGGCTCGGGCCAGGTCTGTAATAGCACTGGTTTGTGGTGGCATGGACGAGTGCCCTCCCTCCCTAGCAGCCACAATATCCAGCGTTAAAGTGCCTTTCTCGGCCACATTAATCGCCGCCACCAGACTATCGACTCCGGCAATCAGTCCATCAAATATAAAAGAGCCCTCATCCAGAGACCAGGCAAGCTGAACCCCCTGATCTTTTAGATATGCAGCCACTACAGCAGCACCCTCTTGGCCACCAATTTCTTCATCATGGCCAAAACTAAGATAGACAGTTCTCACAGGCTGATGGCCCGCTTCCAACAGATGGGTCACGGCTTCAAGAATACCCAGCACACCGCTTTTATCATCCAGCGCCCCACGCCCCCAGATAACGCCATCTACTATGGCACCAGAGAAAGGTGGCTGCTGCCACTGGCTCTCGGAGCCAGGATTCACCGGCACCACATCGTAATGCCCAGTAACAAGAATAGGCTGCAGGCCGGGGTCAGAACCCGGCCAGCGATAGAGCATGGTGTCGTTGAACTGGATATACTCCAGACTCTCCTGAACTCTGGGATAGCTGGCATGAACCCAGTCTATAAAGCCGGTAAATTGTGACTGATCTTTTAGATCGGAAGACTGGAAGGACACTGTCTGAAACTGAATCGATTGGGACAGGCGCTCTGCCAATGCAGATTCATTGAGCTCAATTTCAACCACAGTAGCGTTAACTGCTGCCGGAGGCTGATGTATGAGGGTGCGCACAACCACCACTAATATAAGAAGTGCAATGGCGCCAAGGCCTGTAATAATAAGTCGTTTCACATTAATACCTGTTTATGGCTTAAAGTAAGCTTGTTGCAGCAATGCTAGCAGGCCAAAAGGGGTTTGGCATCCACTAATTTATGGCTTTAACATCTCTCTAAACATACAGGCACTTGCAAAATGACTGATTCAATCAATGATCTAAACTGGGCAGAATTTGAACGCGTTGATCTAAGGGTTGGCACAGTGATCGCCGCAGAGTTTTTTAAAGAGGCCATCAAACCGGCTATAAAACTGAGTATCGATTTTGGCGCCGATATTGGGATTAAAAAGTCCTCTGCTCAGATTACCGATCACTACGAGCCAGAGACATTAATTGGCAAGCAGATCGCGGCGGTGGTCAATTTCCCGAAAAAGCAGATTGGCCCCATGATGTCGGAATGCCTGGTTACCGGTTTTGTGCAGGATGACGGCAGTATTATTTTAGCTGTTCCCGATAAGAAAGCGGCTAATGGCTCTCGCTTGGCCTAAAAAAGGGCGAACAAGCCATAAAAGCAAAACCGCTAGTCAGTGCTGTCCTCGACTCCAACCAGTTTGCTCTAACGCCTGATTGGCAAACTCTGCCGCTGGCGCTTCTAACTCTAAAGTGCTTTTGATCCTGAGTGCGTGCGCGTTTTCGCTCCGTGCTCATCGCTTAACTTTGTCCTTAATATTTTTCTCAGAAGCTGGCCCATAGGGAGGCATAAACCCAGCCAATTTGGCCACCGGAATACGCTTTGGCTGACGATAAATACCTTTGGCATGACTAAAGGTCTTAAAGCCTTCGATTCCATGATAGGCACCCATACCACTTGGGCCCACGCCACCAAAGGGTAAGTCTTTTTGCAGCATATGGAACATCACATCATTGATAGAGACACCGCCCGAGGTGGTACCAGTAAGGAAGCGTTTTTCTTCTGCCTTGTCATAGCCAAAGTAGTAGGCGGCCAGAGGGCGAGGCCTATCGTTGATATAGCCAATAGTCTCTTCGAAGTGCTTGTAGGTTTTAATGGGTAACAGGGGCCCAAAGATTTCATCCTGCATACAGATGGCGTCATCGTCTGGGTTAATAATCAGCGTCGGCGGCAGTTTGTGGGTAGGGTTATTTTTAAAGTCTTCATTGGCCGGATTAATGGCCACCATCTTGGTCCCACGCTTATCGGCGTCCTCGAGATTATCCAGCATACGCTGGTAATGACGCTCATTAACCATGGCCGTGTACTGATCGTTGTCCACTATGGTGGGGTACATCTCATTGACGACCCCAGTGGCCTGCTCAATCACTTCATCTAGGCTCTCTTCAGGGACCATCAGGTAATCAGGGGCAATACAAACCTGCCCGGCATTGAGCATTTTGCCTACCATAATGCGCTGCACTGCCTCATTGAGGTTAGCACTGCGCGAGATAATCACCGGCGATTTACCGCCAAGCTCCAGAGTAACAGGTACCAGATTGCGCGCAGCAGCACCCATAATATGCCGGGCAACACTGGTTGCACCGGTAAAGATCATATGATCGAAAGGCAGTGAAGAAAATGCCTGCCCTACTTCAGGGCCACCGGCAAAAACCGTTAGTTCGGTGGGGTCAAAGGCTTCGGCCACCATTTCTGCAATCAGCGCAGAGGTAGCCGGGGTAAACTCAGAGGGCTTGATCATAGCCCGGTTACCCGCCGCCAGCACATTGGCCAGAGGCTCAAATACCATACCCAGAGGGAAATTCCAGGGTGCCAACACACCCACCACACCTTTGGGCTGATAACTGATAGATGAACGCCCACCCAACAGATTCAGCGGAAACATGCTAGGCCGCTTTTCTACCTTCATCCAGCTTTTAAGGTGCTTCCGGGAATGTTTAAGGCATTCAATGGAGCCGGTCACATCGGTCATTAGATTGACCTGTCTTGGCCGACAGCCAAAGTCTGAATTCATTGCCTCACTGATCCCTTCAGCATTCTTTACCAGCACATCGATAGCGCGATTAATACGGTCGATGCGAGTCTCTGCCGACACCTCGCCCTCAGCTATATAGCTGTCGCGCTGGGCCTGCAGTGCCGCCTGCATTTTGATTTCGGTTTCAGTATCTACAAGGATTTTTTGTGGTGCGTTCATTGCTATTCTCCGATAGTTTTTAAATGACTTAGGGTCATTAAATAACTGACCAGAGGTCATTGCAAGCTTTTTATCGGTGGAAAATAACCGGAAAGGAATATGCTAATTCAGTTCAACCAGCTGGGGCCCCAAGAATTTGGGACCCCATAGGCTTAGATAAGCGCTGATATCAGGGGTGTTAGGCTGTCTCTGCTGTGTTCTTA
>JABJOY010000062.1 GCA_018664075.1 Porticoccaceae bacterium
GCCTAAATAAAGTACCTGAGCATGCAGACAAATTTTGATTTTGATGTGGCCCAGCTGGCAGATTATCTCGAGGACAAGGTGGCTGGTTTTAAGGGGCCATTGACGGCGGAGAAGTTTGCCGGTGGGCAGTCTAATCCGACATTTAAAATTATGGCGGCCAGTGGTGAATATGTGCTGCGGCGCAAACCGCCGGGGGAGCTGCTCAAGTCTGCCCATGCGGTGGATCGGGAATACAGGGTGTTGTCGGCACTGGCCAATACTGAGGTGCCAGTGGCGGAGGTCTATCATCTCTGTGAAGATGACTCTGTGATTGGCAGTATGTTTTATCTGATGGAGTTTAAGGCAGGCACTGTGTTCTGGGATCCGGCGCTGCCTGATATGAGTAATGCCGAGCGCGGGGCTATTTTTGATCAGATGAATCAGGTGCTGGTGGATTTACATTCGGTGGATGTGGATAAGGTAGGTCTGGCTGACTATGGCAGGCCGAGCAATTATTTTTCCCGCCAGACCGATCGCTGGAGCAAGCAGTATCGGGCGTCAGAGCTTGAGACCATTGGCGATATGGACCGGCTTATGGAGTGGCTGCCGCAAAATATGCCCGCGGACGATGGCAAGCTGGTTTTGGTTCATGGGGATTTTCGTCTGGATAATATTATGTTCCATCCATCTGAACCAAGGCCCCTGGCACTGCTCGATTGGGAGCTATCAACACTGGGTCATCCCTATGCTGATCTCGCTTACCAATGTATGCAGCTGCGTCTGGATAATGATTCTGTGCTGGCTGGCCTCGGTGGTATTGATCGGCAGGCTCTGGGTCTTCCCTCTGAGGAAGACTATGTGGCTCTGTACTGTCAGCGCATGGGTCTGGAGAATATTCCCAACTGGAATTTCTACGTTGTTTTCAGCATGTTTCGCTTTGCGGCAATTCTTCAGGGTGTTGCCAAGCGCGCGCAGGAGGGCAATGCTTCAAGTGACAAGGCCAGTCGCATGGGCTTGCTGGTTAAGCCCCTGGCGAAGATGGCGGTTGAGTTGATAGTTTAGTTGCTCAGGGCACAGCATTTATAGTTTTTCGCATAAATAAGGCAAGCATAATTGTTTTTATAGGCAAAGAAATTTACAATCACCAGCCTGTTTTTAAGGGTTAAAGACGTTTCACCTAAGTAAAAAGGACTTTTTAATGGTGGCATTAATGAAAAAATCAAAGGCAGTTAAAGTGACAGCGAAGGCAAAGGCGACAGAAACTAAGCGACCAAAACGCAATGAGAAAGGCTGGCAGGCAGAAAAAAGTGCCATGACTCGGTTGGCGATATTGGAAGCGACGATTCAATGTCTTCTCGAGCTGGGCTATGCCAATACTACCACCGCATTAATCGCTAACTATGCCGGCGTTTCCCGTGGCGCGATGATGCACCATTTTCCTTCACGCATGTCGGTGATGAGAGCGGTGGTTGATCACTTGCATAAGCTGCGTCTGCAAGAGTATCTGGAGTTAATGGCAGATATTGATGATCCTCAGCGCACTCTGACCCATCAGGTGATTCGAGAATCTGTTGAAGCGGCCTGGCAATATGTCAATCTACCCTCGTTTCTGGCCTATCAGGAATTGCTGAGTGCCTCGCGCACCGACGCCGAGCTGCGTCAGGTGATTGACCCGGTAGAAAAAGATTTTGAAAAGCAGTTTCTCGATACAGCCAAGGCGGTGTTTCCCCACTGGCAGAATCTGGCGAGACTGGAAGGCGCCCACGATATGGTGCAGTTTTTAATGAAAGGCATGGCTTTGAGCCACATGTCTGTGCGCAAGAAGGCCCGGGCCAAGCGCGTGATGACTTATCTCACGGCTATTCTTTATGATATTTATCAAGAGGCGAACTTGATCGAGTAGGTCGGGTTGTCGCTGGAAGAAGATCCCTCGCTGCGCTCAGGATGACGGGGCGGCAGCTGCTAGATCCCTGGGCTGAATTACTGCCGCCAACTCTCTATTACACCCCCTCCAATATTGCCGATAAAGCCCTTGCAGGCGGTGCTGATTGGTAATATAGTCTTTAAAAGAAACATTCATGTCTGTTTTATCGTGTTTCTCTCTGGGCCGTTATTGCCAGAGCATAATAACTATAGGTACATCATTATAGCTATGCCAATGTAGCTATACCTGGGGGGAACTCTTATGGGTCGTTTTGAGGGTAAAGTTGTCTCTATTGTAGGGGCTGCCAGCAACGATAATATGGGTCAGGTTATGGCCCGCCGCTTCGCTGACGAGGGTGCTAAAGTTGTGGTCTCTGGCCGCAATGAAGACCGCTTGCGTGCGCTTGCAAGCGAGATTAATGGCGACTGGGTGCACTGCGATTTCAGCAAAAAGACCTCAATCAATGCTATGATCGATACTATTGTCGAGCGCCATTCGCGTCTGGATGTGGCAATTAATTCCACCGGTTGGGGGCTGTTGGTACCTCTGCCCGAGAACTCCGAAGAGCAGCTCGACCAGATGATTGATCTGCAGTTTAAGGGGCCGTTTGTGTGGCTGCAGAAGCTGGTGCAGACCATGGAGTCTACCGGTGGCTCGATTATTCAAATCTCCTCTGCAACGGCCAATATTATGTTAGATGACCATGCCGCTTACATGGGTACCAAAGCGGGAACTGACCATCTTATTCGCTGTGTGGCCAATCAATATGGCCCTCAGGGTATTCGCGCCAACAGCATCTCCCCCGGGTTGACCGCAACACCTATGACCGCAGAGCCCTTAAAGAGCGCCGCGCTGCTGGCGGAGTTTGAAAGCTGCTATCCATTGGGTCGTATTGGCACCAGTGAAGATATTGCCGCAGCAGCGACCTTTCTCGCCTCTGATGAATGCTTTATGACCGGTGAAAATTTGCAGGTCAATGGCGGCCTTTGTCTGCGTCGCAACCCGCTGGGTACTGAGCTGTTTGATGCCATGGTTGCCGCTGGTGAAATACCTGCGGCGTAGCGTTTAACGCACCAATTTTATGAAAGGACAGAATATGAAGCTCGATAATAAGGTGGTTTTAATTACTGGTGCTGGCGGTGGTATTGGCCAGGCGGCGGTGCGTAAGTTTGTCGCCGAGGGCGCCAAAGTTATGTTGGCTGATCTGGGCACTGGGGAGACTCAGCCCCTTGTGGATGAACTGGGCGCTGATCTGTGCGCGTGCATCGCGGTGGATGTGAGCCAGGATGACCAGGTTAAGAACATGGTTAATGCCTGTGTTGAGCGTTTTGGCGCTATTGATGTCTTTGTCGCCAATGCAGGTGTCGAGGGTGAAATTGGCGACATTGCCAGCACTGATGTCAGTAACCTGGATAAGGTGCTAGCGGTGAATGTTCGCGGTGTATGGCTGGGTCTGCACTATGTGATTCCGGTAATGCGCGACAATGGTGGCGGTAGCATTATTATCACTTCCTCTGGTGCCGGTGTTAAGGGCTCGCCAAATACGGCCTGTTACAACGCCAGTAAACATGCGGTGATCGGCCTGATGCGCTGCGCTGCACTGGAATGTGGACCCCATAATATCCGGGTCAATACAGT
Organism: Porticoccaceae bacterium; assembly: GCA_018664075.1. Taxonomy (GTDB): domain Bacteria; phylum Pseudomonadota; class Gammaproteobacteria; order Pseudomonadales; family Porticoccaceae; genus HTCC2207. The sequence goes on from JABJOY010000062.1 coordinate 3,542, forward strand.
TAATCCGGGCGCGGTGGAAACACGCATGATTACGTCAATTGAAGAGGGCTTTGCCGAGGCTGGCGCGCCAGATTTTCGCGCTATGGTCGAGGCTGTCACCCCTCTGGGCCGCTATGGCCAGCCTGAGGAAATTGCCAAGATGATGGTGTTCCTTGGGAGTGACGACAGCAGCTACTGTACCGGTAGTGTGTATATGGTCGATGGCGGCAATGCTGCCTGAATAACAGCCAAAAAATAGAATAAGAAGATCGAGTATGACATTTGATTTTAACGATAAGGTAGTGCTAATTACTGGCGCCGGTGCCGGGTTGGGCTATGCCTGTGCCCTGGCTTTTGCCGATGCTGGAGCTAAGTTGGCGATCACAGATATTTCCCCTGATGCTCTGGATAAGGCAGTGGCCGATCTGCAAGAGAATGGTGCTGAGGTGCTGGGTCTGATCAATGATGCCAGTGATTGCTCTGATGTGAATACCATGCTCGATGCCATTGTCGAGCGCTTTGGGCGACTGGATATTGCGGTCAACAATGCTGGTACAGCAACACCGTTGCAGGAATTCCATGAGGTTGGTGAGGCTGAATTCGACCGCGTTATGGCGGTTAACCTCAAAGGCGTGTGGCTGTGCATGCAGGCGGAGATTCGCCAGATGCTTAAACAGGGCGGCGGGCGCATTGTCAATGTAGCTTCTGCCACCAGTCGCAATACCTTTCCCAATGCCTCGCCCTATGTCACCAGCAAGTTTGCTGTGGCTGGTTTGACCCGCACTGTGGCGGTGGAATATGCCAATCGGGATATCCGCATCAATGCAATCTGCCCGGGCAATGTGGCCACACCGCTGGTGGTGAGCCTGGTTGAGGACCTGTCAGTACTGGCTACAAAACATGCTATTAATCGCCTTGGCACTCCCCAGGAAGTGGCCAATGGTGTGATGTATCTGGCGTCGGACCTGTCGTCCTTCAGCACTGGAAGCTTGCTGGAAGTCGATGGCGGCTGGAATGCTATTTAACCCACATTTATAACTAATAATTTTAAGAAGAAAAATAGGGAACAACATTATGGCTAGATTATTAAACAAAGTTGCGATTATCACAGGTGCAGCATCTAACCCGGGGCTGGGCTATGCCAGTGCCGTTCGCTTTGCCCAGGAGGGTGCCAAGCTGGTGATCACCGATATTGATATGGATGGACTGGCTGCCGCTGAGAAAGATCTGGTTGCTCTGGGTGCCGAGGTGTTAGCCATGGAGCAAAATGTTGTTGATGAGGACCGCTGGCAGGAAGTTGTAGACGCAACGGTCGAGCGCTTTGGCAGTCTGGATATTCTGGTCAACAATGCAGGTATCGCTCTGCTCAGACCCATCAGCGAATACACCACTGCAGACTATGATCTGCAGATGGATGTGAATATCCGCAGTGTGTTCTTTGGTTGCCGCAAGGCGCTGCCGGCCATGATTGCCAGTGGTGGCGGCTCAATTGTTAATATGTCTTCGGTTGCTGGCCTGCGCGGTCTGCCCGGTGTGTCTGTCTATGGTATTGCCAAGGCCGGGGTACAAAACCTGGCCAAGACCATCGCCATGGAGCATGCCGCTGATGGAATCCGCTGTAACTCTGTCCACCCCGGGCTGATTGATACCAATATCCAAAATGATGCGCGTCGGGATAATTACGATGAGTTTGTGAAGATCGGCGAGAGTGTTCCCTGGGGACGCATGGGCTTTCCTGAGGAAGTGGCTAACTGTGTATTGTTCCTCGCCTCTGATGAAGCCAACTATGTTACTGGTACAGAACTGGTTGTGGATGGCGGCCTGATGGCGAAGTGATTGCTAACTGTACATTATTGATATTGCTGGGCTATTAATACGACTAAAGACAAGAATAAGAAAAAAGGAAGCATCATGGGCGCACAGACTTCTCGTTATGCCAAGGGATTTGATCTGCCGGTAAGGGGGGATACCATTACCGCAGATCGCTATATCTCGAAAGAATTTATGCAGCGCGAGAACCAGCACCTGTGGCCAAAGGTTTGGCATCTGGGGGGCATGGTCGCTGAGCTGGAGGAAGAGGGCGACTATGTGCGCCACAATCTGGGTACCGAATCTGTGATTATGGTGCGCCAGGCCGACAGCAGCATTAAGGCGTTTTATAATAGCTGTCCTCACCGGGGCAATCGCCTTGTGCTGGGTGAGATTGGCGGCAGTGACAAAATTACCTGTGGCTATCATGGCTGGCAGTTCTCTCCCGCTGGTGTGCTGGTCAATGTTCAGGATCCCGATGACTTTCCCGATGGCAATCCCTGCGGCAAGGTGACTCTGACAGAGGTGCGCTGCGAGACCTGGGGTCCGTTTATTTTCTACTGCATGGATGAGGATGTGGCGCCACTGCTGGATTGGCTGGCGCCCTTGCCGGAGAGGCTGGCAAGCTATGGGCTGGATGACTGGATAAGAGTGATGTACCTGTCCGCCGATGCGGATTTTAACTGGAAGATTATCCGCGATAACTTTAATGAAAGTTATCATTTACCGACTATTCATCCGGAGCTGTCTACCTTTATTAATGACGGCCTGTCGGACACCGTATTTGAGATGTACGAAACCGGCCATAACTCCATGTGGATGAAAGGCCATCAGGCCAGCACCAGAAATCCAGATTTTGAGACCGGTGAGGTGCCTGCACCTCTGGATGATGTTGCTCGCGCCTGGGGTCTTGATCCGGCCGATTACAATGGCCACACCGGCGATATCCGCGAGGCGATAGTGGCGGCCAAGCGCCGTAGGGGCCCGGAAATAGGCTATACCAACTACGAGAATATGAGCGATCAGCAGCTGGTGGATTACTTTCACTGCACATTGTTTCCCAACCTCACCATCACTATGTCCCCGGAACAGTGTCAGATTCTGCGCACTGAGCCTCACCCAACCGACCCACAAAAATGTGTCTTTCACCATTGGGTATTGGCACCGCCGGTTGAGGGCATGGAAGAAGTCATTACCCCCATTGGGCCTATGCCATTGGAATGGGCTGAGAACCGCCACAGCGTTTACGGCGATGGTCAGTCGGTAGGCTATGTGGCAGATCAGGATCTCAGTATTGGCACCAGCCAGCAGCAGGGGCTTAATTCCCGCGGGTTTAAAGGTTGCATCCTGACCCATCAGGAGAAGCGTGTGCAGCGCTTCCATGAGTTGCTCAATGACTATGTGAGCACAGATATTATCAATGCCGATCAGCTGAGGTGATGGCTATGTTTAAGAGCAGTCTGGCTGGATTGATTATGGTTTGTATAAGCTCTTTGGCTGTTGCTCAGGAGCAGCCCACCAACCCTCTGGCACTGATGCGCGCCGATCATATTATGATTTCAACAGATGACTACGATGGCACTGTGGACTGGTATAACCGCATCCTTGGCTTTGAGGTGGTGCGTGAATGGGATATAGATGGGTACCCGGATGTCGATGTGGGCTACATCTCTGCCAATGGATTTATGATTGAGGTCGTTGGCACCAAGCAGGCGTTTCAGGATGAGGTGGTTGCGCCAGATGTATTTACCGCTATGTCGGATCGTGGCTATGTGCATATGGCCTTTAATAGCGCTGATGTTGATGGGGTGGCGGCTGAGCTTATCAGTCGCGGTGTTGAGTTGGAATTAGCGCCGACCAATTTTGATGCGGCCGGTGTGAGGTTGCTGTTTATCCGCGATAACAATGGCAACCTTATTGAGATTGTTACTCCGCTCAGTGCCTATAAAAATAAATGATGAACAAATCTTTGGATTTTCGTGTTTTTCACCTAGCCACCCTATTGCGCAGGGCCAGCTAAAACAACACATTTGGGAAAAAATAATGAAAAAGCAACTTTATGGTTCGATGTTGGGTGTGATTGCACTCTCTGCCGGCCTGTCAGTAAACGCCACCGAGCCACCATTGGCAGATCAAAAATTACTCTATTCCACGCCGGTACGAGAGGGTATAACCAATCTCTACTGGGGCGATCTGCATCTGCATTCCCAGTTATCTGCCGATGCCTTTATTTTACAGACCCGCCTGACCAAAGATCAGGCGTTTATGTTTGCCCGCGGACAAACCGTGGAAGCAGATAATGGTATGCCGGCGCGACTGCGCCGTCCCCTGGATTTTTTGGCGGTAACAGACCATGCGGAGTATTTGGGTATCTATGCGCAGCTGGAGGCCAATGATCCCCGTCTCAAAGAATGGAAGATGGGCATGGAATGGCAGGACATGATGAAGCAGGGAGATATGATGGGCCTGGCGCTGGCTTTCTCTGATGCTATTCAAACCAGCGAGTCAGAATACTTAACCCCGGACAGCCTGCGCAAGTCAATCTGGGCGGAAGCCTCCGCAGTGGCGGACAAATATAATGAGCCGGGGCTGTTTACCGCCTTTGTCGGGTACGAATGGACCTCTATGATTACCGGCGATAATTTGCACCGGGTAGTGATATATAAAGATGGTGCAGATCTGGCCTCCCAACAAACGCCTTTTTCCGCCCAGCACAGCAATGACCCGGAGGATTTATGGGATGCTCTGGCGGACTATGAAAAGCAGACAGGGGGTGAGGTACTGGCCATTGCTCACAATGGTAATGTCAGCAATGGACGCATGTTTTCTCCAAACCGGGAAAATGGCCTACCCCTGGATGCATCATATGCCCGCAAGCGGGCGCGCTGGGAGCCGGTCTATGAAACCACCCAGATAAAAGGGGACGGGGAAGCCCATCCATTTCTGTCGCCGACCGATGAGTTTGCCAATTTTGAGACCTGGGATGAGGGCAATATTACCCTTGGCACGCCCAAAGAGCCCCATATGCTGCAGTATGAATACAGTCGCTCGGCGCTGCGTGAAGGCCTGCGCCATGAGGCCAATCTGGGGGTTAACCCGTTTAAGTTTGGTCTGATTGGCAGCACCGATTCCCACACCGGTATGGCCACCACCTACGAGGATAACTTCTTTGGCAAATTTGCCCATGATGAGCCCTCTGTCGACCGCACGGAAAAGCGCATGGCTGACCAGTTGCAGAAGATCTGGCAGCTGGTGTCTTCTGGTTTGGCAGCGGTCTGGGCAGAAGAAAATACCCGCGAGTCGCTGTTTCGGGCGATTAAGCGCCGTGAGGTCTATGCCACGTCAGGCACCCGCATTCAGCTGCGTTTTTTTGGCGGCTGGGAGTTTACACAGACGGATGTCATGCAGGCTGACTTTGCCAGTATTGGTTATCGCAAAGGGGTGCCCATGGGCGGCGATTTAAATGGCCACAGCGATAGCGGCGCCCCGAGCTTTATGGTGGCGGCCTCCAGGGATGCAGACGGTGCTAATCTAGATCGTATCCAGATTATTAAAGGCTGGCTGGATGCCAATGGCGAAACCCAGGAGCAAATCTATGATGTAGCTCTGTCCGACGGTCGCAGTGCCAACTGGTTGGGCAAGATTGCACCGGTGGGCAATACCGTTGATATCGCCAGTGCCAGCTATAGCAATAGCATTGGCGACCCCGAATTAACTGCGGTTTGGACTGACCCGGACTTCGACCCAGAGCAGCGGGCCTTCTACTATGCAAGGGTTATTCAGATTCCTACGCCGCGCTGGACTGCCTATGACCGCAAATATTTTGGCGCGGTCATCGACCCCCGTGCGCCAGATATTATTCAGGATCGCGCCTATTCGTCGCCTATCTGGTACACCCCATGACAGCAGCATTAATCAATAAAAAATGGACCCTGGGTTCGCGACCTCAAACCACTGTTAGCAAAGAGCACTTTAACTTTGAGACCGAGACAGTTCGCGATCTGGCCGATGGTGAGTTTCTGGTAAAGAACCAGTATCTGTCCTTTGAGCCAGCCCAGCGCGGTTGGCTCAATGATGTGCGCAGCTATGTACCACCAGTAGCCATTGGTGAGGTGATGCGCTCAGTTGCCGCCGGTGAAGTGATTGCCAGCAAGCATGCTGACTATCGAGTTGGCGACAGGGTGCAGGGTGGTTTTGGCTGGCAGGAATATGCTATCAGTGATGGTTCTGGTTTGTTTCCAGTGACCAAGGTGCCTGGGGATATGCCATTGTCATACCCGTTACATATCTATGGTCTGACTGGTCTTACCGCCTATTTTGGCCTGCTGGATATAGGCCAGCCCAAAGCCGGGGAGACAGTGTTGATTTCCGGTGCTGCTGGTGCCACAGGGTCCACTGTCGGCCAGATTGCCAAGCTTAAGGGCTGCCGGGTTATTGGTATTGCCGGTGGCCGCGCCAAGTGTCAGTGGCTGATCGATGAGCTCGGCTATGACGCGGTGATCGATTACAAGTCCGAGTCTGTGGACGAGCGCTTGCAGGCGCTGTGCAAAAACAATATTGATGTGTTTTTTGATAATGTCGGTGGCGATATTCTGGATTCGGCACTGGTCAATATGGCCAACAGAGGACGAATTGTGCTCTGTGGTGGTATCTCCAGTGGCTATCAGGTTCAGGAATTACCGCCGGGACCAAAAAATTATATGCAACTGGTGATTCGCCGCTGCCATATGGAAGGCTTTATTGTGCTCGACCATGTCGATCGCTACCCAGCGGCTACCGAGCAGCTAATGCAATGGGTGGCTGAGGGCAAGATTCTAGTGAAAGAGCATATACTGGAGGGCATAGAACAGTGCCCGGAGGCACTGGCCGGTCTTTTCTCCGGTCAAAATTTTGGCAAGCAGCTGGTAAAGATCTGATTGTCACCACTGAATAATAAAAATAGAACAGCAGGGGTAAATAGATATGGCAGGTAGATTGGAAGGCAAGGTAATTGTTGTTCTCGGCGCGTCCGACGAGCGCAGTATGGGAGCGGCAACTGCCCGGCGCTGCCAAGCCGAGGGCGCCAAATTGGTGTTGGCGGCGCGCAGACTCGATAGGGTACAGGCTATCGCCGATAGTTTGGGTGCGCTGGCGATTGGCTGTGATATTACTGATGAGCAGCAACTTGCTGGACTGGCCGATGCAGCTGTATCCCATTATGGCAAGCTGGATGGTGCGATTAATTTTGCCGGTATTGAAACCTCTTCACCGATCGCCGATATCAGCCGCGAGGTGTTGCAGGAAAACTGCGATGTGCACCTAATGGGAACTACTTTATTTATCAAGCATATGGCGGCCCGTATGACCGATGGCGGCTCTGTGGTAACAACCTCCTCTCAGACGGCTCTATTGGCGCCTCCCGGGCTTGCGGCCTATGCGGGCACAAAGGCTGGGGCCGACCATATAGTGCGTATAGCGGCGGTAGAATACGGTGCGCAGAATATTCGGGTGAACTCTCTGTCTCCAGGATTTACTCCCAGCGCTATGACTGAGGGGTTTCTGGCTATGCCGGCCATTGAGCAGGCTTTCATTAATGAGATACCCATGGGCAAACTGCCCTCCACCGATGATATGGCTAATGCAGCACTGTGGCTGCTCTCTGATGAGTCATTTATGACCGGCAGAATGCTGGATATTTCGGGGGGGCAAACATTGCGTCGTATTCCCTCAGCTACGGAGATGGGATTCTGATTAAGATCTGACATACAGGCTTAATAAAAAAGCCGCTGTAGTCAGCGGCTTTTTTTTGCACTTGATTTCCTTTGTTCCCACTTTAGCTCTTCTTTATGCAGTGTGGATTTTAGATGTCCATAAAAAAGGCGGTTGAACCACGTTCAACCGCCTTCGGGTATTGCTTGAGTTCAAGTAATTAGAACTCGTATCCTACCGAAACACCAAACTGGCGACGGGGAGCCAACTCTGCCCATGAGAAGCCACCGCCTGCATCATATCTTCGGCTAACACGATTGTCGTCCTCAAGAACATCGGTGCCATAGGCGCGCAATTTCAGAGTACCAGCACCCATATCCTTAACAAAGGTTGCGGATAAATCTAAAGATTCGAAGCTCTCGATAACGACTTCGGTACCACCGGCCCAAGTAGCCCAGTCAGCTTGTGTATCGACATCGTCCTTAAAGCTTAACCCGCCGTTAAGTGTTAATACACCGCCAGCAACTTCTGATGTATGTTCTGCTCCAAAATATGCTGTGAGTTCAGGTGCATAAAGCAACCGTGCTTTGTCTGAAATATCGACTCCGTTGTACTCGTATTCGTCATACTCTCCGTCGAAGGTACCAAACGAAAGACGGAGTGTAAGATTGTCAGACGGCATATACATGCCTTCAAACTCGACTCCCTGCATTGAAACAGCACCGGCATTACGTACAAAGGAACAAGTAATTGTCTGAGGCTCACCAATGGGATTTTGTTGCTTATCACACATTGGGTCATTTGCTGAAGTAATTACGGTTGTCTGCTTGTCGGTGTAATCTGCATTGAAGTAAGTAAGGTTTAACTGAGAGTTTGCTGTTGGATTACTGCGCATTCCTAGTTCAAAGCTCTCTACCTCTTCCGACTCAAATGACTCATTCTCAAGTGGGGTAACCCCTCGGTTAAAGAAACCGCCGCTGCGATAGCCCGTGGATAAGGATGCATACACCATGCCTGACTCAATCTCTCTCTGTAACACAACTCTGTAGGACGTATTATCGTCCTCAAAGGACGGTGTGGCATAGTTGAGTATCTCTGTGTCATAGCTGTCGGCGAGTCGAGCGGCGTTTCCGAGTGGGCCGCCGTTGTAGGATCGAGTATCTAGGTCCTTTTCTTCCTCAGTGTATCTGGCGCCAAGAGTTAGAGACCATAAGTCATTGATCTGATAGTTTAGTTCACCAAAAATTGCCTTGCTGTCAAGATCGTGACTTACATTGAAGTTCTGCCCGGGTCCAGACGTTATGAAGGACTCGGCTTTCAGCATGTAAAGACCGGCGACAAAATTCATAGGGCCATCAAGATTGGATAAATACTGAAGTTCATGAGATGTCTGTTTGAAGTCCTGATCTCGGTCAACCTGAAAAAAATCAATAGTGGTTCCCCAAGATTTTTCCCGAACTACCTCGCTGTAATCCATGATGCCCATAATATATTTTATTTCATAATTGTCGGCATTATGTGTCACTCTCAGAGTAGTGTTCTCACCCTTTAAGTAGGCTGTGAGAGGGTCCTTTTGAGGAGAAGTTGCCCATCCATCAGCTTCTGATTCAATCATTCCGCCGAATGGGTTGACATTGTCAGGAGCAGTTGTGTTGTGCTCATAGTCGTCATAGGAGAGGACAGCTGAGGTGTTTTCAGTGAAGTTATACTTTACTGCCAAACCTAATGTCTCTGAATCTTTGAATGGCCGACGGCCCTCTATCGTTGTGTTGTATACATGTGAATCAGATTCTGTATTTTTGAACGACAATTTAATACCGCCTTTGTCTGATAGAGGCATATTGACAATGCCCTTAACGTCGGTCAAATTCTCATCGCCTGCGGTGGCTTCCAGTTTCATACCGAAATCGCCGGTTGGTTCGGTTCTTGTTACATTTATCACACCACCAATAGTATTTCGGCCAAATAATGTGCCTTGAGGCCCTCTGAGTACTTCAACCGCGGCCACATCAAAAAGGTCGAAAACACCGCCAGAGTTACTCGCCAAGAAAACACCATCGATGGCCACACCAACGGTTGGCTCAATTGATTTTTCAATATCGTCATAACTCATTCCTCGGATCGACGCACTCAATGATTCGGATCCGATGGCAGTTTCATGCAACTCAACATTGGGAACCATTTTCCCTAAGTCAAGGGAGCTATTTATCGAGCCACGCTCCAGCATCCCTGGGCTGATTGCAGACACGGCAACAGGGACATCTTGGATAGATTCTTGACGCTTTCGGGCTGTAACCACGATTTCTTCAAGACCCACAGACTCCTCTTGAGCAATAGCACCGCCCGCATACAGAGGCAGAGTACAAATTGATATGATTGCTGGAAGTAATTGTTTTTTATAGGTTTTTTGATAATTCATTATTATACCCCTTCAGGATACTATTGTTATTTTATTCAAGGCCGCTGCGGATCGATCTAATATAGCCCCGCATCTGGCGCTCTCCCCTTTGTAGGCCAACAAAAAACAAGCGAGTTGGCTTTTTATCTGCTGGATTTCGAATATAGCGCTAGTAATCGCAAAATTCAACCTATTTTATCGCCCTAATAAACAAACAAGGTTGTATGTTTTTGGCATTTAAGTTACCTTAATCACCACAAGTTTTGCGTAAAAGCTCTGTTCTAGTAATGACTTAGCTAGACGCCTGCAAATCAAAAAAATATACTGAACTAGAGGCATAAGGCCGCTAATGCGACTACGTACTAAAAATCTGGCGGACTATGCCCAGCAGAAGGCAAGCAGCACAGCTGAGGCTGTGGCTATCTACACGGAAGATGGTGAACATATCCGCTTTGGTAGCATCTTTGATGAGGCGCTGACTCTGGCGGCATCAATGGCGAGTTTAGGCCTAAGGGCTGGAGATGTGATTAGTTTCCAGCTGCCCAACTGGCGCGAGGCTGTTGCAGTTGATATTGCTGCTGTATGGCTTGGGCTAGTGGTCAACCCGGTGATACCTATATATAGAGACCGTGAATTGGCTTTTATTCTGGCCGATAGCCGCAGCCGCTGTTTGTTTATTCCCGGTGTCTATCGCGGCCATGATTTCCCCGAGATGATTGAGCGCTTAAAGCCCCAGCTGCCTGATTTGCAGCATGTGGTCTCTGTGCGCCACGACAGAGCAACGGATGGCATGCTGCGCTATGAAGACTTGATACAACAGCGGGGCGGGCCAATACCAGATAAACAGCCCACAGATATGCAAGCGGTAAAGGTGATTATGTATACCTCTGGTACCACAGGTCGGGCAAAAGCCGTGCGCCATACTCATCAGTCTCTGGCTCGAGCCATAGACAATGGTGTTGAAGCCTGGGAGCTGGGTGCTGAGGATGTCATGCTGATGCCTTCACCGGTTACCCATATCACTGGTTTTGCCAATGGTATCGAGCAGGCATTTATCAGTGACTGTAAAACAGCCTTTATGGAGCGCTGGGATGTTAACAATGCCGTCGCCTATATAGAGAAGGTCGGGGCAACTGGCTGTGTCAGCGCCACTCCGTTTTTACAGGAGCTGGTAGAGAAGGCTAAAAACGATTCTCTCGATTTGCCTTCACTACGTTTTTTTGCCTGCGGTGGTGCCTCTGTGCCGCCCAACTTGATTATCGACGCCCATAGCGCACTGGCCAACTGCCGGGCATTTAGAGTTTATGGCTGCACAGAAGCACCGTTAATTACGGTTGGGTTTGTAAAGCCCGAAGAAGAAATACTGGCCGCCACAACCGATGGCCGCATTAATAACTGGGATGTGATTATTGCCGATGATAATGGCGAGCCGCTCGCTCAGGGGCTGGATGGCGAGATTCTGGTCAAGGGCCCGGCAATGATGCTCGGCTATGGTGAAGAGGAGCAAACCAGACAGGCGATTGATGACCGCGGTTACTTTTACACTGGAGATATAGGGCACATTACACCTGAGGGTGCCATTGTTATCACTGATCGCAAAAAAGACATCATTATCCGCGGTGGTGAAAATATTTCCGCCCGCGAAATTGAGGATGTGCTGCATCAGCACCCCAAGATCTTTGAGGCCGCAGTAGTGGCCATGCCCCATGAGCGATTGGGAGAGGGAGTCTGTGTATTTTTAGTAACAAGAGATTTGGTGCCGCTGGAGTTGGCCGAGCTGCAGTCTTTTATGGAGCACGCAGGTCTGGCCAAACAAAAATGGCCTCAGCGCATTGAGCTTTCAGTGGCACTTGAAAAGACTGCGTCTGGCAAGGTGCGAAAAGATGTGCTCAGGAAAAGAGTTATTACACTACTGCAATCCGAGATATAAACGGGCATGTTTACGCTACTTCATAGGTGGCTCATAGTGGTTGAGCGCAGAGTCTGTAAACGCAAAATTTGACTTTATTTTGCTCATTAATGTTTCTGAGGTTGATTTATAAAGTGTTGGCGTTGTTTGATGATTAGACTTAGATGAAACTGATAGGCCTGCTAGCTGATGTTAGCAGAGCTCTAGATGACGACCTTATTGGTGCTAGGGACATGATTGGTTCGATTGTAAAAAAGAATTTTAACCTCTGATGAGGTATCTTCTCCTACTGCCTCTGGGCCTATTGTTGCTGTCGAACTGGGGAGCCTTGCGCAGCTACTTTGCCGAAAGTCCGTTAGCTTCAGAGCTCGATTTGGCAGGGGAGTATCGTGAAAAAGTTGTGGTGTCCAGCGGGGGCTTTGATCGCAGCTTCTCCTACTACCTTCCATCGACTCATAAGGAGGGAGCAGCTTTAATCTTTGTACTGCACGGTTCTATAAGCAGTGGCGAAGCAATTCGTAAAATGACCGGTTATGAGTTCGATCTGCTCGCCGAAACCAATCACTATATTCCCGTCTATGCCAATGGTTATGAGAACCACTGGAACGATTGTCGAGCATCGGCAGATTACAGTGCTAATACTCAGGATATCGATGACATTGCCCATATCGATTTTTTAATTGATCTATTTGTCCAGCGCCATCAAATCGATCCTGCCAAGGTCTTTGTGACTGGACATTCCAACGGTGGACAGATGGCCTACAAGTTTGCTCTTGAAGCGCCTCAAATGATAAAAGCAGTAGCGGTCTTAAGTGCAAACCTGCCCGTGGATACAAATTTCGACTGCAACAAGTCAGGCATACCGATTTCTATCGCCATTTTCAATGGTACAGAAGATACCATCAATCCCTATTATGGTGGTGTGGTCGAGCTCGACGGTAACGAGAGCAGGGGCCTGGTGCTGACCACCGATCAGACGACTGAGTACTGGGCTCAACTGGCCGGTGCTGACATGGCATTTCCCGACAAAATTGTTGAATACCCAGAGACGGATGGCCTACCTTACACGTCTGTTGTGGCTACGCATTGGCATGGCATCAATGATACTGACGTACGCCTTTATCGTCTTCAGGGTTCTGGGCATGTGATTGCATCGAAAATCTATGATTTCCCGGAGTATATAGGCCCTAATGCGAGTGATATTTCGGGGCCCGAAGAAATTGTAAGGTTTTTTAATGGCACCCTAGATTGATAGGTTTAGCACCGTACCAATTTGTTCATTTGACTAAGTGGCGCACTACAGAAGACCGCTTGCGAAAGCTGCGAAAAGATCCTGTGCGCCAGTACTTAAAGCCGATTACTGAACCAGAAACTCAGTTTCCGGCGCCATTCTGATAATTAAAGTCAATCTGACAGCTTCTTTTCAACTAGGTCATTGCATTCGTTTGTTTATAGCCATAAAATAAAAACAAGTTTGTTTGTTTAATGTTTAGAGTATAAATTAGCGGCGACGAGAAAGAGAGAAAATATGACTGAAGGTGGTTTTCGCCATGAGGTTCGCAAATTTTTGGCCGAGTCTCTGACCCCAGAAATCAAGAGGGCGGGCGAGTTGATGACCAGCGTATTTGCAGATTTTGATGCAACTATGAAATGGCACCGTATTCTCCACGCCAAAGGCTGGATTGCACCAGACTGGCCCGAAGAATATGGCGGTACCGGTTGGACATTAAATCAGCGCTATATCTTTCAGGAAGAGTGCAAGCTCGCCAATGCGCCAGCATTTCCTGCCATGGGTCTGCAGATGCTTGGCCCCATGCTTATGCACCATGGCACTGATGAACAAAAAGACTACTACCTGCCGAGAATACTCTCGGGCGAGGATATGTGGTGCCAGGGTTATTCTGAGCCCGGTGCAGGTTCTGACCTTGCTTCATTGATTACCTCCGCTGTCCGCGATGGCGATGACTACCTTATTAATGGATCCAAGATCTGGACCAGCTATGCCCAGCATTCCAATATGATTTTCTGCCTGGTAAGAACTTCAAAAGAAGGGCGACCACAGGCGGGCATCAGTTTTATTCTGGTAGATATGGTTACAGAGGGTTTAAAGGTTGAGCCTATTGTTGGCCTGGACGGTACGGTCGAGCAATGTCAGGTGTTCTTTGACAATGTGCGGGTCCCGGCGGCCAATCTTCTCGGCGCTGAGAATCAGGGCTGGGATGTTGCCAAGTCGCTGCTTGAGTTTGAGCGGGGCGGCCACAACTTCACCATCGACCATAAAAAACAAATGGCCAAAATCAGCAAGCAGGCTGCTTCCCAGCAGGATGCCGACAGCAGACTGTGGCAAGACAATCCGGTATTTTCAGCCAAACTGGCAGATGTGGCTGTGGATGCTCTGGCTCTGGAATTCACTGAGTTGCGGGTTAAAGGTGCATTTGAAGCGGGCGGCAATGCTGGCGCACTGTCTTCGCTAACCAAGGTAATGGGCACAGAGATCGGTCAGCGCTTTAATGAATTAAGTGTAGAAATAATGGGTGAGCATGCACTGGTTAAACAGCTTGATGCATTGCAGCCAGGTTATGAGGGTGACTCTATTGGCCCTGACTGCGGGCTCACCACAATGGCGGAATATATTAATAATCGCGCCTCAACTATTTACGGCGGCTCGGCAGAAATCCAGCGGGATATTATTGCCAAGCGGGTTCTGCGCCTATAACTAAATTTTATTGAGTATTAATTTGCATGTTTATTGAGTACAGCGAAGAACAGACAATGTTGCATGACAGTGCAGATAAGTATCTTCGTGAAAATTACAGCTTTGAAAACCGTCAGGCCACTGTCAAGAAAAGCCGTGGCTTTAGCGCTGAGCAGTGGCAGATGTTTGCTGATTTGGGCTGGCTGGCCATGACCTTTGAAGAAGAGGCTGGTGGTTTTGGTGGCGGCGCGCTCGAGACCATGATTCTGTGCGAACAGTTTGGCAAATATCTGGTGCTTGAGCCCTATCTGGAATCTGTTGTGCTGGTGGGTGGATTAATTGCCGTTGGCGCACAACCTGCTATTAAAGAACATTATCTCTCCGGCCTGATGGCTGGCGAGTTGCAGGGCGCACTGGCGTATTTGGAAGAGGGCAATGTGGCCAACCCCCATTATGTGGAAACCAAAGCGGAAGTAACAGGCGATGGTTATGTGCTTAATGGCAGCAAGGCCGTTGTGCTTAATGGCCCTGAGGCAGATATGTTTTTGGTATCAGCCCGTGTTGGCGATAGCTCAATCGACGCAAAAGAAGGCATCAGCCTGTTTGTAGTAGACAAGAGCAGGCAGGGTTTACATTGTAATAATTATAAAACCTACGATGGTCGTTCAGCCTGCGAGTTGCAGTTAGACAATGTGGCACTGAATGCCGACGCTTTGGTCGGTGAAATAGGCAATGCCTCTGCTATGGCAGCGCCAATTTTTTCTCGCGCCATTGTGGCTGTCTGTGCCGAGGCGGTTGGTGCCATGGATGCACTGTTGGAGGCAACTGTCGATTACACCAAGCAGCGCAAACAATTTGGTCAGTCAATTTCCAGCTTTCAAGTATTGCGTCACCGCATGGTCGATATGTATATGGAAATTGAATTAACCAGATCACTGCTAATGGCCACGGCCTGGAAACTGGATAACGGCGCTGAAGATGCAGAGCAATGTGTTGCCGCCTTGAAAGCAAAGGTGGGCAAGGCAGGGCGCTATGTTTCGCACAACGCGATACAGCTCCACGGAGGTATAGGTACGACTGACGAGTTTAGTGTCGGTCATTATTTTAAACGCTTGGCGGCTATTGGTGTGATGTTTGGATCGCGAGATTCTCATCTGTCGCGCTATATGCAGGCTTGAGCTTTCGCGTCATATAAAAATTAATAATAAGGAGCGATCAATATGGATCTGCAATTAAAGAATAAATCAGTTTTGATTACCGGCTCATCCAAAGGCATTGGTTTTGCGCTGGCAAAAA
>JABJOY010000011.1 GCA_018664075.1 Porticoccaceae bacterium
AATCGACTCATCGGCCATCGCCGGCACATAGGCGCCACCAGCAGTGCAGGAGCCCATTACCGCCGCAATCTGCGGAATATTGCGCGCCGACATATTGGCCTGATTAAAAAAGATACGACCAAAATGCTCGCGGCCGGGAAATACCTCGTCCTGCCGAGGCAGATTGGCGCCACCGGAATCCACCAGATAGATACAGGGTAGATTATTCTCAGCAGCAATGGCCTGCGCGCGCAGATGTTTCTGTACCGTCAGTGGGTAGTAACTACCACCTTTAACCGTGGCGTCATTGGCCACTATCAGGCACTCCTGACCGCTGACTCGGCCAATACCAGTGATAATACCCGCCGCCGGTACATCTTCACCATAGACATTGTGGGCGGCCAGCGCAGAGAGTTCTAAAAATGGTGAGCCAGGGTCAAGAAGCCCCTGCACACGATCGCGGGGCAGTAACTTGCCGCGACTCACATGGCGATCGCAGGCCTTGGTGCCGCCACCCTGATGAATTTTTTCAACGGTAGTTTTTAAGTCATCCACCTGCGCCTGCATGGCTTGGGCGTTAGCCGCAAAGTCAGCGCTACTGGTATTAGTTTTGCTGTTAATTATCGCCATGGGTTATCCCTTAATTGCTCTATTAGCTAGTCTCTTAATAAGTTTCGGAAAATAGTTCACGGCCAATTAGCATGCGCCGTACTTCAGAGGTGCCAGCACCAATCTCATAGAGCTTGGCATCGCGCAGTAGTCGACCCGTGGAATATTCATTGGTGTAGCCATTACCGCCCAGCGCCTGAATGGCCTGCAGAGCCATCTGGGTGGCTTTTTCCGCAGTAAATAAAATCACTGCAGCGGCATCTTTGCGCGAGTCCTGACCCAGATCACAGGCGCGTGCCACAGCATATAGATAGGCTCGAGATGCGTTGAGGTCTGCATACATATCAGCGATTTTGCCCTGCATCAGCTGGAATTCACCAATCGCCTGTCCAAACTGTTTGCGTTCGTGAATATAGGGCAGCACCACATCTAGGCAGGCCTGCATAATGCCCACTGGACCGCCGGACAGCACAGCGCGCTCGTAGTCCAGGCCAGACATCAGCACAGCCACGCCGCGACCTTCACCGCCGAGAATATTCTCCGCGGGAACCTCGCAATCCTGAAATACCAGCTCACAGGTATTGGAGCCACGCATTCCCAACTTGTCTAACTTTTGATGGCGCGAGAACCCCGGATAGTCCCGCTCAACAATAAAGGCGGTGATACCTTTAGAGCCAGCTTCTATATCTGTCTTCGCATAAATAATATAGGTATGAGCATCGGGGCCATTGGTAATCCACATCTTATTGCCGTTGAGCACATAATGGTCGCCGCGTTTTTCTGCCCTGAGTTTCATGCTGACTACATCAGAGCCTGCATTGGGTTCGCTCATGGCTAGGGCGCCAATATGTTCACCGGAACAAAGCTTTGGCAGGTATTTGAGCTTTTGTTCCTCAGTGCCATTTTTATCCAGCTGATTAACGCAGAGGTTGGAATGGGCGCCGTAGGACAGGCCAACTGAGGCCGAGGTGCGGGAAATTTCTTCCATGGCCACGCAATGGGCAACATAGCCCATACCTGAGCCGCCATACTGTTCATCAACAGTGATGCCGAGAAGGCCCATGTCTCCCAGCTTGGACCACAGATCCATTGGAAACTCATTGCTGCTGTCTATTTGCCCAGCGCGAGGAGCTATCTCTGCAGAGCAAAACTGGAAGAGGCTATCGCGAAGCATATCGATGTCTTCGCCTAGATTAAAATTCAGGCTGGGGTAGGCTGTGTTCATAGATTAGGGGTTTCCATTGGATTTAAGGGCTTCAATACAGTCTGCTTCAGCCTGGTTAAGGTCTTTAAGAAGCTTGCTGATATCATCCAGCTGTTGGTTGAGTTTGCTGCGCTGCAGCTGAATAGCATCAATAAGCTTTTTTAGCTGATCCACATTGGTCTTGCCGGGCTCATACATATCAATAATTTCGCGGGAGTCATCCAGAGATAACCCCAGTCGCTTGCCTCGAAGAATTAACCTCAGGCGAGTGCGGTCGGCAGGGCTATAAACTCTGGTCTGCCCCCGTCTTGCGGGCGCCAGCAGGCCCAAATCCTCGTAGTGACGGATAGTTCTGGTGGTCACATCAAACTCTTTGGCGAGTTGAGAAATGCTGTATTCAGCCATTGCAGGACTCAGGACGTTATAAGGTTGGCAAGCAGTATAACCTTACCTTTACGTTAACGTAAACTATTGAAGCTAGACTTTTCACAGCTGGCTGTTCTATGGCTCACTGAGGAATCTAAGTGTGTGAAATAACTATGGTTGTTGATAGACCGTACTTAATGCCGTTTAGCTTATCTGTTCAGGCAGTCAACCACAGATATCAATCTTTGCTTGGGTCCGAGTCAGTGGCCAATTCTTTATAGCCGCCGCGGTGAAAGATTAAGGGGTTGAGCCCATGGTCGCTGAGTTCCAGCACCTTGCCCACTATAATTACATGGTCGCCGCCATCGTATTGATTGGCCAATGAGCACTGGAAACAGGTGCTGTAATGGGTCAGCAGTGGTACACCAGACAGACCCTCCGACAATTCCAGGCCTGCAAATCTATCGGACCCAGTTTTTGCAAAGCGGTTTGAAAGCTCTTGTTGATCTTCCGCCAGCACATGTATGGCAAATGCCTCAGCTGCCATAAAATCCTCAAAGCAA
>JABJOY010000063.1 GCA_018664075.1 Porticoccaceae bacterium
GAGAGAAGTGGTTGATGACAGCTTTGGAATTGCAATAACGCTACTATTTGACAGTGAAAAAGATCTTCAAGCATATAATGCTGACCCAGAACATGCTCGCAAATCGAAGCAAATTTTGCCTCTCGTGACTCGTGGTGTTACTTATGACTTTTATAATCGAGCCCAGACCTACAAGTAAACCTAGTCTTCAGATAAATAGTCTTACTTTTGAGAGTTTTTCTAGTGAGCCATAAAGGACGTGTACATCTTTACTCTAGGCATCAGAATAGAATATTTTAAGTAACAAAGGATGTAACAAAAGCGGAGTTTTAAAATCATTAACCCTATATTAATCAGTAACTTACTATCTAAGTACAGTTCCCGCCGCCTCCACCAATTAGTAGCCCTGTAATCGCCCTCATTCACCGAAACAATTATTTTTAGAGTTTCGGTGGATTACAAGCGGGTTTATACTTATAGCGCTGGGTGCGATAGCCCAACAAGACCTGTAGTGTGACACTGTCACAATAAGAAATAATATAAAATAAAAAATATAGAGATATCAATAGGTTACGTCTCCATGATAGAAGACTATAAATAGAAGTAAATATAGCTTAACCTATTGACATATAACATTTTTACCTCTTTAGGGCGGGCGAATCCCTCTCTCTCCGCCAA
Organism: Porticoccaceae bacterium; assembly: GCA_018664075.1. GTDB lineage: Bacteria > Pseudomonadota > Gammaproteobacteria > Pseudomonadales > Porticoccaceae > HTCC2207. The sequence continues at coordinate 658 of JABJOY010000063.1, forward strand.
ATAAAACAGCCCTCGAAAGGGGGCTTTTTATTTGTAGTAACAAAGAGGGATGAGGCCCCTAACAAGCACTAAATGTGAAGACATTTTGGCCGCCATAATAATATAACAAAGCTTAAATCTAAGGCATTTAGAGGTCGCCGGACACTAATGCAGCGGATGGTGCCTGCCCCTCAGTATCTGTGTATCATGCTACTTAGCTAGTGTATTTTTTATGGAGACAGTCAATGCGGTACACGCTTTTTTCGACGCCTATTCTCAGCTCTGCGCTGCGTGTTATATCCAGAGTTATGCTAAAGATTATTCGTTGGCGGGTGATTGGGGCATTGCCGGAAGGGCAGCGCAAGTATGTGCTTATTGTGGCACCCCACACCTCTAACTGGGATTTTATACTGTTTATTTTTGCGGTCTCTGTACTGCGCCTGCAACCCAGTGTGCTGATCAAGAGCACTTTGTTTGTTGGCCCTCTAGGCTGGTTTTTGCGTTATTGCGGGGCTATTCCAGTCAACCGTACTCAGGCCAATTCACTGGTGGATTATATTGCTGGTATCTATGCAGAGCGTGAAGAGTTTGTGCTGATTATTACCCCTGAGGGCACTCGCAGCGCTAACCCTAACTGGAAGCGCGGCTTTCACCATGTGGCCCGCAAAGCTGAGGTACCTGTGTTGGTTGTCTATGTGGACAGTGCTATCAGGACCATTGGTATAGAGGGGTTGATGGAGCCCTCTGATGATGCGGATGCAGATATCCGCAAGCTAAAGCAGTTCTATGACAGCAAGAGCGGGTTAAAGCCGAAAAACTATGGATCTTAAAAGGCTGGTCGGCCTCTAACTATCTGTCGGTAGATTTTTATCGAGTCTATTTTGCCGCTCTGGCCACTTTTGCGCATTTGTTGGAACTTTTCTGGTAATAATCAGCTTCACCCAGGTAGGCGTTCTTACGTTTTTCTTCTTTCATGCATTTTTCGTACGGGTCGGAACAACCAGTTATTGACAGCATGGCGGTAATAGAAATTATTGTTACTAATGTCCGCATAGCTACAGTCCTTTTTTGTTTAAATCCCTGTTGATACTCAGTCATGGTTGGCTCGCTTTGTTATTGGCTTTACCCAGCCATAGACACAAAAGTTGGATGGTATCCAACCTTGTATATAGTATCGTTGCTAAAGGTGTTAGGCTACTAGCAAAACAATAAATGACAGCTATCTGCAACAAGAATACAACCAGTCCGTTGTAGTTCTTCAGCAGAACCAAGGGGGAAAAATGCGTTATGTTGAAAAATTAATCAGGACACTGGTTGCGACTTTATTGGTATTGGCCGTGCCATCTTTGGCAGGTGCGGTACAGGACAATCAGGCCAGATCAATTCTGGTCACTGGTGCAACCACTGGTATTGGTCGCAATCTGGCTGAGGCTCTCGCCGGTGAGGGTTACCATGTTTATGCCGGGGCTAGAACTGACAGTGAAATGGCTGAACTCAGTGCCATTAAAAATATGACTGCAGTGCGCCTGGACGTGACTAAACAGGATCAGATCGATGCCGCTGTTGCTATGATCCGCAACAAGGATACTGGCCTTTACGGGTTGGTGAACAATGCTGGTATAGGGGGCGGTGGCCCTGTGCTAGAGACTGCTATTGAAGACCAAACCAAGGTGTATCAGGTTAATGTGGAAGGGGTCTATCGCATCACCAAGGCATTTGCACCGTTGATTATTGAATCAAAAGGAAGGATTACCACTACAGGTTCTGTTGCCGGCACTATCAGCAATGCTGGGTTTAATGCCTATAGCGGAAGCAAGCACTGGATTGAAGCTTTTACCGATGCGCTGGCAGACGAAATGAGCTCTAAAGGTGTTGCGGTCAGTGTCATTGAGCCGGGCAACTATCAGACTCATATTCGCCGCAATACTGTGCTTGCTGCTTTTGCCAAGGTGACAGCAGCTGGTGGTGAAATCAATGATGACATGCAGAAGATGTATGATCGCACTGAGGCCTATGAATTATCATTCAAGAAGCCGGACGAGGTGACTGAGGCCTTTATGCATGCCTTATTCGATGATGAGCCCCTGCGCCGTTATATGGTCACTCCCAGTCAACGGGAGCGTGACTATGCTATTGGGGTTAAGGTTCAACAGCTGGTTGAATTAAATCACTGGGGACCCCACCGTTATAGCCGTGATCAGCTGGTTGAGATGCTGGATAAAACGCTGGCTGCATCAGCCAAATAAATAGGGCTCTCCACCCCATTTAGGGGTGGGGATCTGTCTATAAAGCTCATATGACAATGCTTCAGAACTCTTCGCCTGACCAAGCCATGCAATTTGATCATCTGGTGATTTTTGTTGCGGATCTCGACAGCGCAATCAATGATTTCACTGATCTTGGTTTTAATGTCACCAGAGGTGGCAGCCATGGGTTGACTGAGAACGCCCTGATTATCTTTGCCAATCAAAGCTATATTGAACTGTTGGCACTCAAACCTTTTTACACTAACCCACTAATGGCTATTGCCAACCGTCTGGGTATTTTGCACTGGCAGTCTGAGAGGAAGGGAAGCCTGTATTGCAGACTTTTACGCTGGGTCAATGGGGATGTTGGGCCGGTTGACTGCTGTGTTCGGGTCACAGATCTGGAGGCTACCTTAGAGCGCTGGAAAGAGGGCGGGCTGGATATTCTCAATAGTGAAACCTTTGCCCGGGAACGGACTGATGGCGAGATTGTGCGCTGGCATTTAGGTGGCGTTAAAAACCATCGCCTGCCTATTTTACTGCAGGATATTACAGCCCTTGATCAGCGTGTGCCACTGGCGGACGCGGTGCATGCAAATCAAGGGGCAGAGTTGCGGGAGGTTCAGTTTGCATTGGCGGACAGCGGTGTTGCCCGGGATATGGCCAGCAGGTTCCTTGGCGCTAAATCTGGTGCAGACAACCTTTTAATGGTTGGTGATGTGAAGATCAGCTTTGCGGAGCAGTCTGTGCAGGGCAAGCTTTGCCTTAGCATTGCCTATCCGGGCAAGCAGGTTAAGCAGTTGGATATTGGCAAAGCCTATGGTCTGAGCATTAAGCTAGTGCCGGCCTTAAGCTAGTTATGAGCCAAAGCCACCAGCATTAAAAATTAAACCATCCCAGTTGATCATAGCTAATGCCGGTAGACGTGAAGCCCTGAATCGCAAACAGGCAGCCGGTTATAACCAGACCCATTACCGAGCCTATAATGCCATTATTAGCGGCATATCCGAGAATGGTTGTGGGCTTGTATATCAGCTCCTTGTAATGGATAGATTCATCCACCTGTTCCAGCAATGCCTTTGCGCTTTGCAGGTCAATAATGCGCGCATTGTCAGCGCCACTAAGCTTTAGCTCCCAGATCTCTTCCTCTAGGATAAACAGCTGGTTTCTGACAAAGTCTCTATGCTCTTCGCTCAGGGATTGCAGCTTGATGGCTTTGTAAATAGCAAACAGGCTGATGCCGGAAATAATGGTGATAATCATGGCGATCACATAGATGGTGGAAATATGATGGCGCATCTCCGTCCACACAATCAGATTTAAAATACCAATACAAAACAGGGAATAAAAAATCAGGATTGAGGTATAGGCCTGTATACGTAGATAAAACGCATCGCCAAATGAGCGCAGTACTTTCCGTGCATTCATCCAGCCAAACACATTGGCGCGGCGCTGCAAGTCAATAAAGATATGGCGGTTGTTAGCCACAGCTGCTTTGCTGTCGGCAAATATCGAAGATACAAGAATGCCGGGGTACTTCACTATGTCGCCAAGCTTCTTGCCAGTTTGATAGCGCCGTTCAAAATCGATGGCACATATCAGACCAAAGAAAAGCAACTGAAAGCCCAGCATAAAGCCCAGAATAGAAGCCGCGGTCACCAGCTGCTCGGCCGGGGTGACGCCAAATAGATTGACATCATAATAGGATCTCACCAGCAATGGTGTTGCAGGTATAGCGAGCATACAGGGATAAATAATCGCTCGGTAGCGGGCGACAAAATAGGTTTGATAGACAGAATTAATAATATTAAACAGAAAGAACCCGGATGAGATTTCGTCTTCTCTGGTGCTGCTGGTTTTGGCCGGGAACAATGGGCTGCTGTCGTGCTGGGACAGATCTTGCACCAACTGTGGGTCCATGGTCACTGGTATACCCTGCAGGCAGATATCATTTTCATCCATGGCGCAGGTGATTTCATCTTCTATCAGGCCGGGGAACTGGGCGGGGTTGGCCCAGCCTTGACCTACCAGCCTGCGCTGGGTTTTTCGGTCATCCCAGTCCGGCGCTGGCAGGCACAGCCGCTCTAAATCCTCTTCTCTAAAATAGGCATATTTCACTGAGATAATCAGCCGCCGCATAAACAACAGCAGGTAGGCGAGAACAATTTGGAAGGTATCAATATTCTGCAATGTTGCAGGCTCGGAAAATAACACCAGCAGCAATGCTGTGGTTAATAGCCAGGACGCAGGATAGACAATCAACCATGATGAAATAATAGTACCGATAGAATGATGCTTGGTTGATATTGAGCACAGGCCTCTATTTTGAATAACATGCCAGGCTCTTGATTTTGAGCCCTCCAGAACCAGCGCCGCCAGTGGTGACAAGAACACCGGGGGCAGGTTCTCGTAGATGAATGTTTTCCAGAAAGCCCTCCAGGAAAAGGTCACAGGTGAATGATAGGATTCTGCCGATCTGCTGTGGGAGGCACTTCTTAGCTTTGCGGCCTCATAGGGCGAGCTGATGCCAGCGATAAACTTCTCATCGTCTTCATTGGACGGCTGTCTTAAGCTTAAAAATGATTCCGAGTTATTGGGTTCTATTGATTCAGCCACATTGCTACCCCTTTAATAAACGACCGGTTCGCCCCGGCTCTTGTACGATCAGCGCTGACTGGAAAATGCACTGATGCTGTTTTGTTAGCAGACTATATCCAGTTGCGCCTTATATCTCAATTCTGCGGATGGTTCAGGCTTTATGCTAGCTAGGAAGCATAAAAGGGTGAAAAGAGGTTACTATAGCCCTCTAGTCGGCACTACTTTTTCTGCCGCACCAGTCTGGCAGGGGGAGCCGGAATGTATACCATACTGTCTTTTGCGATTGCGATTACTCTGGCTACATCGGCCTTTATATGCATCAAGTGGCGGGATCTTACCTGTACTGGTCCGACACCTTTGTCGCTGTTGGCTTTCTCGGCGATTCTGTTTACCTCTGGTCTGGATGTCGGGCTGATTATGTTCCCGCTGGTGGAATTCCCCGTCTACGCCGCCGAGGCGCAATATAGCTTTACCAACCCGCTGGCTATTGAGTTTGGCTTCTGGGGCTTTCTGGTCTGGGCTTTTTACTTTTTGACCACCTTCTATTTTTGTATTGTTGAACCCAGGGTGAAACTGTTTGAGCACCGGCCAATCCGCTGGGCTAACAATGCAATTATTATTGCCACCTGTGCCTTTACCGCCTATCTGTTTTTAAGCTACGCCCCCAGCTATATAGAGGGCATTAGCCAATCCCAGCAGTATCTGCTGGTGGGGCTGATTATTCTTTTGGCAGTGTTCTCGAGCACAGATATCGCCTATGTCAAAATACTTAGCCTGAGCTCCAGCCTGTTATTTTTGCTACTGATACTGATGATGTTTAGCGCCTCTGGTGCTTCCGCCGAAGAGTATCTGGCATCTATGGCCAATATTGGTGGTTACTTTGATAATATCCATCGCTTTGTCAGCCCCATCAGTGACTACCATGGCTGGTATCTGTTCTGGTGGTTTGCCTGGAGTATTATGATCGGTCAGTTTGTGGCCAGATTTGTTAGTGGGCTTAAGACCTGGCAGCTGTTGCTGGCGTTGCTGGTGATTCCATCGGTGGCCATCGCCCTGTGGTTTTCGGTGCTGTATTACTATTTCTCCAATGATATTGCGGTGATAGGCATACTGCGGGGCGCCATGGTGGTGCTGGGGATTATCTTTGTGATTAATTCCCTAGACTCATTGATACGACTGTATACAGACAACCTGGGTATGGGTGTCAACCAACTGGGGCGCAATAAATATATGGTTGGTAACTGGTTATTGATTGCCATATTGGTGCTGTTATATCAGCTGACACCTCTCAAAATTGAATGGGTTGGACTATTGGTGATCGGTTTGTACGGGGTGATCTATGTGCTGCTTTATCGGCGTAGAGGCGAGCTTAGTGGAAGTTTTAAGTTGTAGACAAAGGGTTTGGGAATAATGCAGGAAAAAAATAGTTACGATTATATTGTCGTGGGCGCTGGTTCCGCTGGTGCCATTGTGGCTTCGCGATTGAGTGAAGATAGAGACTGCTCTGTATTATTGCTTGAGTACGGTGGCTCTGATGCCAGTGTATTTATTCGTATGCCCTCGGCTCTGGGTATTCCTATGAACACCAAAAAATATAACTGGGGCTTTGAGTCTGCCCCGGAGCCTTTCTTAAATAATCGCGCCATGAATTGCCCCCGGGGCAAAGTGATGGGTGGGACTTCTTCTATTAATGGCATGGTCTATGTTCGCGGCAATGCCATGGATTATGACGAGTGGGAGTCGGTTGGTGCTGAGGGCTGGAATTACCAAAACTGCCTGCCGTACTTTAAGAAGCTTGAGACCCATCGCTGCCGAACCAGCGAATACACAGGCACTGATGGACCTGTGGCAATCAGCGGCGGCAATAATATGGCCAACCCCCTGTACCGCGCCTTTATCGATGCCGGTGTTGAAGCCGGGTATACAGAGACTGAAGACTACAATGGCTACCGCCAGGAAGGTTTTGGCCAGAAGTTTATGAATGTGGATGCCGGTGTGAGAGCGTCCACCAGTCATGCCTATCTGAAGTCTGCCAGAAAGCGGGCTAACCTGACTGTATTCAAGCGCGCTCTGGTCACAGGCATTACCTTTGACGGCAAGACCGCGACCGGCATTAAATGCCAGATGAAAGGGCGGGAAAAAACCTTTGTGGCAAAGCGCGAGGTGATTCTCTGCGCCGGTGCCATCGGTTCGCCTCAGCTATTGCAAGTGTCCGGGGTTGGATCAAAAGCGGTGCTAAACAAAGCCGGTATTGAGATGGTGCACGAACTGCCAGGGGTAGGTGAGAATCTGCAGGATCATCTAGAATTTAATTTTCAATATAACTGCAAACAGCCGATCAGCTTAAATGGCAGTCTGGGCCTGTTTAGCA
>JABJOY010000064.1 GCA_018664075.1 Porticoccaceae bacterium
TCAAACTCTGGCCCTACGCGGATGCCATTTTGATTGAAGAGCGAGATGCCCTGAATCCAGAATCTCGCTGTTTTCATCTGGTTGATCGCTGGCGCTATCTGGCCAAGCTGACGCTGATCGATGACCTCTATGATCATGGCTTCCAGCTCAGTGCCGGGCAGCCTTTAAACCAGAGCCAATTAGTTCCGGGCCTACAACAGCAGAGCGAACCAGACACCGACAGCAGATTTGATTTGGATATTTACTTTATTCTGGTGCGATTTCTGGTGGATCAGGACAGGGCTGCCATGAATAATCTGCATATTCATCCTCTAACGCGTCGTCCTGACGAATATTGCGACTAACCTCTTAGGGTTTCAGGTTCCAACTGCTTCATCGCGCCTTGTTGTGTTGTGCGATTTCATTAGGTTTTATATTAGGCTTTTATATTAGACTATTCTAATTTAGATATTTCTAACCTATAATAGGAATATTCATTAGCGACGGAGCCTAACTATGTCCAATCTTATGACCAGCAGTGATCTCGAACAACTGGCCGAGCACGCTCAGGAAGCGGCCGCGCTGTTGAAGCAGCTGAGCAATCAGCACCGTTTGATGATCCTCTGCTCGTTGATTGACAGCGAACTTTCGGTGACCGAGCTTAACAGTAGAACCAATCTGAGTCAGTCTGCGCTGTCCCAGCATCTTGCATCACTGCGCAATGCTGGACTGGTGCAGACCAGACGGGAAGCTCAGACTATTTTTTATCAACTGCAGGGCAACGAAGCGATTCAGGTTATTAGGGTACTGAAATCCATTTACTGCCCCTAATTTTTAACAGACTATCAATATGACTATCACCAGTATTGCCGCGGATGCATTTAAGCAGCTGCAAAAACCCCGAGTGCTGGATGTGCGCACCCATGCAGAGGTCGATGCAGAAGCCCTTGCCGGCGCCGCCCATTTTCCACTGCAAGAGCTCGACCACAACAGCGTCACTCAATACCTGCTCTCTGTGGATCATCAACCAGAGCAACCAGTCTATCTGCTCTGTGCTGGAGGCCACAGGGCTAACAAGGCCGCCGAACAGTTACAGGCGCATCTCAACTGCCCATTAATAGTGATTGAAGGCGGGCTCAGTAGCCTAAAGCAGCATGGGCTAGCCACCGAGCAGGGTCAAGGCAAGGTCATCTCATTAGAGCGCCAGGTGCGAATTACCGCCGGGCTATTAGTGCTGACTGGTGTGATTTTGGGCACCTGGTACAACCCCTGGTTCTATGGGCTGTCAGGCTTTGTGGGCGCGGGCTTGGCCTTTGCGGGTATCACTGATACCTGCGCCATGGGCATGGCTCTGGCAAGAATGCCTTGGAACAATAAAGCCAGATGATAACTGGCCTGTTTATCGGCGCAATTATTGGGCTGGTTTTGGGCCTTACAGGCGCTGGCGGCTCCGTGTTTGCCGTGCCCATGTTGATTCTGCTGCTCAACTTACCTGCAGATCAAGCTGTGGGGGTTGCCCTTGGCGTGGTATCTCTGAGCGCGCTGTTCGGCACCATCAGTAACTGGCAGGCAAAATATATTCTCTGGATCCCAGCCCTTTTGCTGGGCCTCTGTGGTGCTCTGCTGGCACCGGTGGGAAGGCAGCTGGGAGAGCAACTAAGTGCCAATATCCTTTTGCTCGGCTTTGCGCTACTGGCAATCTGTATCGCGGTACTGATGTGGCGGCAGGCTACAGGCTCCCCGGCTCAATTGGCAGTTGTTCGTGCCAATGCTGGCTCGGGTGACCAAGACTACAAACAGCCAATCTGCCGCTTTAATGATTCCAGCAGATTTAATCTCTCTGTCAGCTGCATAGTCGCTCTGCTGGCCAGCGGGACTGTTGTGGGTATCCTGAGTGGTTTATTTGGCGTCGGTGGTGGTTTTTTAATTGTGCCAACTCTGGTGTTTGTCGCTCAGGTATCTATGCGTCAAGCAGTGGCTACCTCGCTGTTAATTATTACCCTGATTAGCGGTGCCGGATTTTTTAGCTTTGCTCAACACAATGTGCTGGACTGGCAACTATTATCCTATGTGTGCCTAGGAGGTTTGTTTGGCATGCTGGCCGGTCGGCTGATGGCTAGCAGAATTGCCGGTGCTCTGCTGGAAAAACTCTTTGCTATAAGTCTGATTGCAGTGACATTGACAACTCTGGCCAGACAGCTTGGCTAATCAACAGAAGAGATTACAGAGGAATACAGGATGATTTTTAGACAGTTATTTGATCACGAGTCCTCCACCTACACCTACTTACTGGGAGACACTAACAGTGGCGAAGCACTTTTGATCGACCCGGTGATCGCCAATACTGACAGCTACCTCAGCCTGCTACAGCAACTCAACCTGACCTTGAAACTGTGCGTGGATACACATACTCATGCCGACCATATTACCGCGCTGGGCGCACTGCGCGAGCGCACTGGCTGTATCACCATGATGGGTGAACAGGCCATGGCAGACTGCGTCAGCCAGAGCTTTGCTCACTTAGATCAAATAGAGGTAGGCAGTATAAAACTTGAGGTGCTCTACACGCCGGGCCACACCGATGACTCCTACAGCTTTTATGTGCCCAAACAAGGCATGCTGTTTAGTGGTGACACATTATTGATTCGCGGCACCGGACGCACTGATTTTCAAAACGGTGATGCTTTGGCTCAGTATCATAGCCTCTGCCAGGTGCTGCTAAAACTGCCCGAAGACACCGAGGTTTATCCGGGCCATGATTACAAAGGCTGGTCAAAAAGCAGTATTGGCGAGGAAAAACAGCACAACCCTCGGCTGCAAGTCAGCAGTGGTGAGGAGTACGCCGCAATGATGGCAGCTCTTAAACTCCCCAACCCAAAACTGATGGATATTGCGGTGCCTGCCAATCAGGCCTGCGGCGAACCAGCCGCCTAGATCAAACTCTTATTTGGTCAGCTTCTTTTGCAGTGCCATGGTTTCCTGGGTGGCTTTTAATACGGTCAGCTCCGAGTTAGCCTGGCCAGTGCGGCCTATGGCATCAATCTGCCCGTAAAACCAATATTGCACGGCAAAACCAGCCATGGCGCGCAGGCTTTTTACTTTACCCAAAAACCCTAGCCAGCTTGGAAACAGAGATAGTTCATTTTCATAACGGGGCAATTCTTCCAGGCCTTCCATCAGCTGTTTGGGCGCATCGGTCATCACACACATGGGGCGACCCAGACCAACCACATCGGCGCTGCCGCTCTCAAGCGCCTGCTCCATCGCTAGTCGCTGACGGAAGCCGCCGGTGACCATCAGCGGGATACTGACTTTTTTCTGCATGGCCAGAGCAAAATCCACAAAGTAAGCCTCGCGCACCATAGTCGATTCGGCCACCTCCTGCTTTTCCTCTTCCTCCATTCCCTGCAGACCCAGCAGCTTTGGCTGCTCGTAGGTACCACCGGAGATTTCAATCAGGTCGACA
>JABJOY010000012.1 GCA_018664075.1 Porticoccaceae bacterium
GGTGTAATGCCCTGGGTGGCCAAGTCCGGTGCCCAGAGTTTGATTTATATTTCCTGTCATCCTTCGACCATGGTTCGGGACTCTGGAGCACTCGCCGAAGCTGGCTACAGGCTAAAGGCAGTGGGGGTTATGGATATGTTTCCCCATACCATTCATATAGAGGCTATGGCCCTATTTGAGAAGAGTACCAGGAGGGGGTAGATAGTTGTTTTTTCACTGTTAGCGGCAGCGCAATTCCGCTATACTTTCGCGCTGAATTTATAATCCGTCCAACCTTCAGGAAACCCCTAAATCATGTTCGATAAAGACCAGACAATTGCAAAGTTTGATGCCGAGTTATGGCAGGCCATTCAGCAGGAAGATCAACGTCAGGAACAGCATATTGAGTTGATTGCTTCGGAGAATTACACCAGCCCAGCGGTGATGGAAGCCCAGGGCGGCAAGATGACCAATAAATATGCCGAGGGCTATCCCGGCAAGCGCTACTATGGTGGCTGCGAATATGTCGATGTGGCAGAGAATCTGGCCATCGACAGGCTCAAAAGCCTCTATGGCGCCAATTTTGCCAATGTTCAGCCCCATTCGGGCTCCCAGGCAAACAGCGCGGTATTTCTGGCTCTGATTAAAGGCGGTGACACGGTTTTGGGCATGAGCCTGGCGGATGGCGGTCACCTGACCCATGGTGCCAAGCCAAACTTCTCTGGCAAGCTTTACAACGCTGTGCAGTACGGTCTGAATTCTGAAACAGGTCTGATCGATTACGATCAGGTTGAGTCTCTGGCTAAAGAACACAAACCAGCCATGATTATCGCGGGCTTCTCGGCTTACTCAGGCATTATGGACTGGGCGCGATTCCGCGAGATTGCCGATTCCGTTGGCGCATATTTGATGGTTGATATGGCCCATGTCTCTGGCCTGATTGCCGCTGGTGTATATCCCAGCCCGATCCCCCATGCCCATGTAGTGACTTCAACGACCCACAAGACATTGCGCGGTCCCCGCGGCGGTATTGTGCTGACTAATGACGAAGATATTGCCAAGAAGGTTAATTCAGCTCTTTTTCCAGGCAGCCAGGGCGGTCCTCTGTGTCATGTGATTGCAGCCAAAGCAGTGGCCTTTAAAGAAGCGGCCAGTGACGAGTTTGTTGAGTATCAAAAGCAGGTTGTAGCCAATGCTAAAGCTATGGCGGCGACTTTTATGGAGCGCGGTATTAATATTATCTCCAACGGTACCGAAAACCACCTCATGCTGGTTAGTTTGATCGGCAAGGACTACACCGGAACTGACGCTGACCGTGCTATGGGCGAAGCCTTTATCACGGTGAACAAAAACGCGGTGCCCAATGATCCGCGCTCACCTTTCGTAACCTCGGGTTTGCGTGTTGGTACTCCGGCGATTACCACCAGAGGTTTCGGTCTCGATGAGACCGTACAGTTGACCCATTGGATGTGCGATATTCTCGATAGTTTAGAGAATGGGACCTCCGAGCAGGTTATTGCTGATGTCAAAGCCAAGGTATTGGAAATTTGCAAACGCTTCCCTGTGTACGCATAAGCCTTTGCCAAGTAGTCTAAAAAGCCCCACTATGTTGGGGCTTTTTTTATTCTGGCGTTTTTTGGGGGGATTCAATGGCTGAAAATGATCTGCGTCTGGCAGCCACGGCGGTACTTTTGCGCGATACCGAACAGGGTCTGCAGACGTTGCTGTTGCGGCGCAATGCCAAGCTAGCCTTTGCGGGAGGTGCCTGGGTATTTCCCGGTGGTGCTATAGATCAGTCGGAGCTGTTGCATGCGGACAATGAGTTGCAGGCGGCAGCAATCGCTGCAGTCCGAGAGGTCGAAGAGGAATGTGGTCTGCTGCTCAATGCGGGTAATCTGGTGCACTTCTGTAACTGGACCACTCCTGAGGGAGAGAGCCGCCGTTTTGCCACCTGGTTTTTTGTTGCCCAAGCTCAGCATCGCTCGGCGGATATTGTTATTGATGACGGTGAGATCCATGAGTTTCAATGGATTACTCCGCAGAAGGCGCTAGACCTTCACGGCCTTGGTGAGCTCAATATGATGCCTCCAACCGTTCTCTCAATGCGACTGATCAGGCATTACCAGACAGCGGCTGAGGTCTGTGAGAAGTTGGCAGTGCGCGACCCCTATGAGGTCACGCCCAGAATCTGTCAGCTTAAGGGTCAGGTTCTCTGTCTATACCCCGGCGATAGCGGCTATGAATCCCTGGACCCAGAGATCGATGGGCCCAAGCATCGCACCCTGTTTTCTGCCGTGGGCACCAAATATATTCATTCTGGTGATGATGTCAAAGTGACACCTATGGACCGCCCCTAGAGAATAAAATCAGGCCGCTTGAAAGGCACTTTAAATGGGTGATCTTATGGTAGAATGAGCGCCCAAAATTTTGAAGTGCCGCTATGTATTGTCCGTTCTGTAATGCTGATGACACCAAGGTTGTAGATTCCCGCTTGGTCGCCGATGGCGGCCAGGTTCGCCGCCGTCGCGAATGTGTGGAGTGCAGTGAGCGTTTTACCACCTATGAGCTGGCCGAGCTGGTGATGCCGCGAGTGATTAAAACTGATGGCAGTCGCGAGTCCTTTGATGGGGATAAGCTTCGCGCAGGATTGCAGCGCGCGTTGGAAAAACGTCCCGTTCCAATTGAAAAAATCGAAGTTTCTCTCTCCCAGATCAAACATTTTTTGCAGGTCACTGGCGAGCGCGAAGTGTCTTCCCGAACCATTGGTGAGGAGGTAATGCGCCAGCTGCGTGAGTTGGATGAGGTAGCCTATGTGCGCTTTGCCTCTGTCTATCGTAGTTTCCAGGATCTCAGTGAATTTCAGGATGAGCTCAACCGCTTAAATGCGCTTAAGCCAGATGCGGCCGAGGGCTAATGAGCAGCACTGATCGAGAAATGATGTCCCGCGCACTGCAATTGGCGGCCAAGGGGCGCTACACCACTTCGCCGAACCCTGCGGTCGGCTGTGTTATTGCTCTGGATGGCGCTGTTGTGGCTGAGGGCTATACCAGACCCGCGGGGGGCAATCATGCGGAGATCGAGGCATTACAGAGCGCTGGCAACATTGTCGGTGCTACGGCCTATGTCACTCTGGAGCCCTGCAGTCACCAGGGTAAAACCGGCCCTTGCGCCGATGCGCTGATCGCTGCAGGTATTGCCCGTGTGGTAATTGCCGGTGAGGATCCCAATCCGCAAGTTGCTGGAGCCGGGATTAAAAAATTACAGGATGCTGGTATTGAGGTGGATGTTGGTCTGCTTGAAGATCAGGCGAGAGATATAAACTCTGGCTTTATTAAGCGCCAGGAGCAGGGCACGCCCTGGGTAACAGTCAAAATGGCTGCCAGTCTGGATGGCAGAACGGCGATGGCCAGTGGTCAGAGTCAGTGGATTACGACACCGGCGGCGCGACAGGATGTGCAGCGTTTACGTGCGACCTGCTGTGCAATTATTACTGGTATAGGTACGCAATTGATGGACGATCCGTCCCTCACTGTGCGTATAACCAATGAGGACTTTGGCGTCGTAGACCCATTGCGACAACCACTGCGCGTGGTGGTAGATTCCCGGTTGCAGATGTCACCTGAGGCGCGGATGTTCAGTCAGCCTGGTGCAACTGTTGTGGCAACTCTGGATGGCGCTGAGCAGCGCACAAAAGCGGAGGCTTTAACTGCGGCTGGTGCTGAGGTGATTTTTTTGCCGGCGCTGGGTGAGCATATTGATTTGCAGGCGTTGTTGGTGGAGTTGGCTGGACGGGATTGCAACAAGGTTTTGGTGGAGGCCGGTGCTGGGCTTGCCGGGGCGTTTATTGCTGAGGGTCTTCTGGACGAGTTGGTGTGCTATTGGGCTCCGAAGCTATTTGGCAATGAGGCCCGGCCAATGTTTAATTTGCCGATTGAGACGATTGATGCTCATTTGGCGTTGTCGATTAGGGATATTCGTCAGATTGGTGAGGATATCAGGGTGACGTTGTATCCGGATAAGGATTATTGATTCTTAGCCGATCAGACGGAATTAATTTGTCATCCTGGGCATAGCGAAGTTCTCTCCCAGCTCTCAACCTGAGAGTCCGGTAGATGCTTCAGTTTTTTTAACGGCATTTAGAAAGCCGATGTTAGATTAAGGTTGTGGCAGCCTCTCGGTTGCCTCAACCTGTGCACCTCGCTTCGAATAGATAGAAAAGGTTTTATATATGTTTACAGGAATTATCAGCGCCATCGGCGATATCGCAGACCTAGAACAGCGCGGAGGGGATGTACGGCTAACGATCCGCACCGGCAATCTGAGTCTGGCCGATGTCCAGCTTGGTGACAGCATCGCCTGCAACGGGGCCTGTTTAACCGCCGTCGAACTGACCGGTGAAGGCTTTATAGCGGATGTATCAGTAGAGACATTAAATCTGACCACCATCGGCAATTGGAAAACCGGCAGCCGTATCAACCTGGAAAAAGCCATGCAGGCCAGTGATCGCTTTGGTGGCCATATTGTTTCCGGCCATGTCGACGGCATTGGGGAAGTGGTTTCTCTGGAAGAAGACGCAAGATCATGGCGCTTTCGCATTCGCGCACCACGCGATCTGGCAAAATACATTGCCCACAAGGGCTCAATTACTTTGGATGGTACCAGCCTGACCATCAATAAAGTCGAAGGCTCAGAGTTTGAATTAAATATTGTCCCCCATACTATGACCCATACCGTGATGGGGGGCTATGCAGTGGGCACCAAGGTCAATTTGGAAGTAGATTTAGTGGCTCGCTATTTAGAGCGACTGCTACTGGGTGATAAAGCAGCGGATCAATGAAAAATAGTTAGCAACAAGCAATACACCGGAAGAGAAGAGAAAATGGTACTAAACACAGTAGAAGAATTACTCGAAGATATCCGTCAGGGCAAAATGGTCATCCTGATGGACGACGAAGATCGCGAGAATGAAGGGGACCTGGTGATGGCTGCGCCCATGGTGCGGCCCCAAGATGTTAACTTTATGGCCACCTATGCTCGCGGCCTGATCTGCCTGACTCTCAATGAGCAGCGTTGCAAGCAGCTCAATCTGGGCATGATGGTAGAAAGCGACAGCAACAACTCCAGCCACAGCACACCATTTACCCTATCAATTGAAGCTGCAGAGGGAGTGACCACAGGCATATCCGCCGCAGATCGCGCTCGCACAGTGCAGGCCGCCGTCGCCGGAAATGCCCGGCCGGAAGATATAGTCCAGCCTGGACATATCTTCCCCCTGAAAGCCCAGCCCGGTGGAGTATTAAGCCGTGCAGGCCACACCGAGGCAGGCTGTGATCTTGCCCGCCTGGCCGGTTTTGAACCCTCAGCAGTGATTGTCGAAATAATGAACGATGACGGCACCATGGCCCGTCGCGATGATCTGGAAGTGTTCGCCGAAAAACATCAGCTTAAAATTGGCACCATTGCCGACCTGATTCACTACAGGCTAGTGACAGAAAAAACTACCCAGAGCATCAGCGATCGGCAGGTAAAAACGCAGTACGGAGAATTCACGCTCAAAACCTATCTGGACAATGCCCGCAACGAAAAGCACTTTGCCCTGGTGATGGGAGATGTCGCCGTTGGCGATGCACCGCTGGTGCGCGTGCATATCAACCGCTCAGCCAGAGATATTCTGGCGCTGGAATCTGACCAGGGGTTTAACACCTGGTCATTCTCCAAAGCGATGGAAGCGATCGCCAAAGAAGGTCGCGGAGCCCTGGTGTTGTTGTACTACCCAGAGAGTGCCGAAGATATTGATCACAGTATTGAAATGATCCTCAATCCCAACAGCGATAAGGCACCGCCCGCCTCAGAGGTGGTTTATCAGCAAGTGGGAACTGGCTCGCAGATTTTGATGGATCTGGGCGTGCACAAAATGCGACTGATGAGCGCACCGTTTAAATTTACCGGTATCTCTGGCTTCGATCTTGAAGTTGTAGAGTACGTTGACTGCGAATAGCGAGTAACAGGAACTAATCATGAGCGAATTTAGGCCTGAAGAAGGCAACTTTAATCTGGGCAATCCGCGTATTGCTGTGATTGCAGCGCGCTGGAATGCCGAGATAACCGATGGCTTGCTTGCTGGTGCCGTGCGTGCGCTGGCCCGTCACAATATCAGTGGTGACTCAGTAGAACAGTATCGTGTGCCCGGCGCCTTTGAACTGCCCCTGGCAGCTCAGCATGCAGCGCGCACTGGCCGTTTTGATGCAATTATTACTCTGGGTTGCGTGATTCGCGGAGATACCCCGCATTTTGATTATGTCTGCTCTGAAACAACCAGAGGCATTGGCGAGGTTGGTCTAAATGAAAACCTGCCGGTTGCTTTTGGACTGTTGACCACAGACAACCTGCAGCAGTCTTTGGACCGCTCTGGTGACAACGAAGAAAATAAAGGTGAAGAAGCCGCTCTGACCATCCTTGAGATGCTGGCGGTATTTCAGCAGATGCAGAGTGCCGACTAGCTATGTCAAAACCAAAGCAAAAACAGAAGGCGCGACGACTGCTGGTACAAGCGCTTTACTCATGGGATGTGGGCGGTACGGATCTGATTGATATTGAAGCTGAATTCCATGTCGACAATGATATGGCCAAGGTCGATAGCAGTCTGTTTCACGATATTTTGTTCGGTGTGCCGAAGAACCTGGCCGAGATTGATAGCAGCTATACCCCCCACCTGGATCGAGAAAACAAAGAGCTGGATCCGGTGTCCCGAGCCGTGTTGCGTATTGCCAGCTATGAGTTGCTCTACAGCATCGAAGTGCCCTACAAGGTGGTGATTAACGAAGGTGTTAATCTTGCTAAAACCTACGGCCCTACGGATGCCTTTAAGTTTATTAATGGCGTGCTGGATAAAGTGGCGATTGATAAACGTGGCATTGAAGTGGCTGCCAATAAACGCCGCTAAATTAACTGATACAAGCCAGAGAGGGCGCCAACCTGTCCACGCCATGGAGCGATCAACCCAGCGAATTTGAGCTTATCGCGACCTACTTCAAGGACCTCACCGGTCAACGGGGAGTGGCGCTGGGTATCGGTGACGACGGCGCTCTGATTAATCCCAGTGCAGATACTCAGTTGGTGATGGCCAGTGACACCTTGGTGGAGTCGGTGCATTTCCCCGCGGATGCCAGTGGCGAGCAGATAGCCAGCAGAGCGCTGTGCGTAAATCTCAGCGATATGGCCGCCATGGGCGCAACACCAAAATGGTTTACCCTCGCCCTGACAATGCCCAAACATCTGGCCAATAACCAGTGGCTGAAGAGCTTTAGTGCTGGTCTGGCTGATGTGGCAAAAGAATTTGATATTGCTCTGGTCGGGGGTGACACGACATTGGGCCCATTGGCGGTTAGTATTACCATGCTGGGTGAAGTGCCTGTTGGCCAAGCCTTGCAGCGCAATGGTGCATTGGTGGGGGATGCGATCTATGTGACAGGCACGCTGGCTGATGGTGCAGCGGCTTTAAACATGCTTAAGGCCAATGCAAACAAGGTGACTGAAGATAGTGAGCGGTTACTTGCACGGTTCTATCGGCCCCAGCCGCAGATTGAGGCAGGTATTGCACTGCGGAATATCGCCAGTGCCTGTATTGATATATCAGACGGCTTGGTTGCTGATCTTGGGCATATTTGCCTGGCCAGTGGTGTAAAGGCTAATCTGGTTGCTCAATGGTTGCCCATACACAGGCAATTGAGAGAGATGTCGGAGGCCGATTATTTGAACTGGGCACTGACAGGAGGGGATGAGTATCAGCTGTGTTTTACCCTCTCTGCAAACAATAAAATAATAGTGGATCAGTGGATTGCCGAGGGGAAACTAATGGCCACAATGATAGGTCAGATAACCCAGTCCTGTGATTCAGGGGAACTGGTTACTGTTGATCAGCAACCGGTGGAAGACAGCATTGGAGGGTTTGACCATTTCAGCAACTAATCCCGGTTTTAAAGAGCTTGTACGTTCACCAGTTCTGTTGCTGGCGTTTGGCTTTGGCAGCGGTCTGTCACCCAAAGCGCCCGGCACTATGGGCACCATTGCAGCGGTACCGCTGTGGCTGCTGCTGGCCCACCTGTCTCAGCCAATGTCTCTGCTAATTATTCTTATCTCAGCTATCGCCGGTATTGCTATCTGTGGCGCAGCGGCAGAGAAACTTGGAGTTCATGATCACGGTGGTATTGTCTGGGACGAGTTTGTTGGCTACTGGGTAACGATGACCTTCCTGCCCCTCAGTTACGTATCCATGTTCATAGGCTTTGTGTTGTTTCGGATTTTTGATATTTTAAAACCATGGCCGATTAGCTGGCTGGACAAAAAGGTCTCTGGAGGGCTGGGCATAATGCTCGACGATGTTGTTGCAGGACTGGCCGCAGGGGGATGTGGCTGGCTGTTGTATTGGTGGATGCTAAGCTAGCTGTAGACCAAATTATCGGCTTGTGGCAACTCATAATAATAAAGGGAAATATTCAGTGAACGATAAACTTAAAGCCGTAGTGGTGGTGCTGGCCGCACTGTTTATAGCCATTATGATGAATGTGTTGAAGCCAGATACGGACAAGGCCGCAGAGCCGGCAGCGGCGATTGCTGTGAAGACAGAGTTTGTCGCTGGCGCCCAGTTAGCCATGCGCGCGGAGTCCCAGGGCATAGTGCAACCAAGAACCAGAACCACATTGGTGTCAGAGGTCTCTGGCACTGTTCTGGAAGTTGCAGATGCCTTTGTTGTAGGCGGTACATTCAAAGCTGGGGATATGCTGCTGAAGCTGGATTCAACGGATTATGAAGTGACCTTGCAGCGGGCACAGGCAGCACTTATAAGCGCCAAAGCGATGCTGGAGCTTGAAAAAGCGCGATCAGTCCAGGCTGAAAAAGAATGGGCAATGACTGGCCGCCCCAAATCAGAAGCGCCGCAATTAGCGCTGCGCCGCCCCTATCTGCTGGAAGCGGAAGCTAATCTGCTGAGGGCTCAGGCAGAAGTCAGGCAGGCCCAGATCAAACTGGATAAAACCGTTATCAAGGCGCCCTATGGGGGCATGCTGTCGAAAAAATCTGCCGATGTGGGCCAGTTCGTTACCATCGGCTCCCGTATTGGCGAAACCTTTGCGATTGACTATGTTGAGGTCAGATTGCCCCTCACTGAAAGTGATCTGCGCATCATGGAAGGGTTGTCATCCCCAGCTCAATTATCCAACAAGAGCGTATTGCTCAGTGGCACCGTGGATGGGGTTAACAGTTTCTGGACCGCTACGGTTGAGCGCTCTGAAGGTGTGGTTGATGAGCTCAATCGCTCGCAGTATATAGTTGCCAGAGTGGCAGACCCCTATGGCCTGGCTGCAGGCGGTGGTGATTTGAAAGTCCCTCTGCGTGTAGGCACCTTTGTCAAAGCCTCAATCGAGGGCAGGGTGCTGAATAATATTATTAAAATTCCCCGGAGCTCTCTTCTGGAGGGTTCGAGAGTAGGGTTGGTGGCTGACAATAACCTGCTGAAAATTGTTCCGGTGACCGTCTCCTCTGGTGATGATCGCTACTATTATCTTTCCGCTGGGCTGAAGGATGGTGATCAGGTTATCACCAGCGCTCTGGGAACCCCGATAGAGGGTTTGAAGCTGAGGGTGAAAAATAATGTCACTGCGAGTGCAGAGCAGTGATTGAGGCCAATACCAAAGGGCTTATAGCCTGGTTTACCAGAAACCCGGTAGCCACCAATCTAATCATGATTCTGGTATTTTTTGCCGGGGCTCTGTCCCTGAGCAATATCAGTAAAGAGATGTTTCCCCGCACTGAACTTCGCATGGTCAGTGTTCTTGCTCCTTATCCGGGTGCAGCGCCAGTAGAGGTTGAAAAGGGCGTTATTCTACCAATGGAATCTGCCCTTGAGGGATTGCAGGGGATTAAGAAAATAACCTCTGAAGCCAAGCGGGACATGGCCTCTATCCGGCTGGAAATTGAACCCAACGAAGATATTAACGAGGTGATGACCCAGATTGAAAACCGTATCGACGGCATCACTAACCTTCCCGATGACTTGGAAAAGCCTACGGTACAGCGGGTACAAATGAATCTATGGGCTCTGGGCGTGTCAGTCTATGGCGAAATGACCGAACGGCAGAAGAAGCTGGTGGGCGATGAGGTCTATGATGAACTGCTGGCCCTGCCCCCGGTAAAAGAGGTACAGCTTTGGGGTGCCGGTCAGTACGAAATATCTATCGAGGTCAGAGAGGATCGGCTTAAAGAGCTGAATCTGACTCTTAATGAAGTTGCGGACGCGGTTCGCGCTTCGTCTCTGGATCTTCCGGCGGGAATGATCCGCACTGAAAACGGCAATGTCCTGGTCAGAACAGAAGGCAAATCTTATTACGGCAGTGACTTTGAGAATATTGTTTTCCGCAGCAATAGAGATGGTACCCAACTACTGGTTTCGGATGTTGCCAATGTAAGAGATGAATTTACCGAGAGTACCTTCACCAACAGGTTTGATCGCAAAAATTCGTTTACTCTGGGGGTTTTCTCTCTGGAAGGGCAGAACCTGCTGGATATCAGTGAGGCTGTGCATGCCTATGCTGCAGAAAAACAGAAATCTCTGCCTGATGGGGTAAGCATCACTGTGTTTAATGATGAGGCCTATTACTTGAATGGCCGTCTGACCATGATGTCCGAAAACCTGTTGATGGGTGGCTTTCTGGTTGCTCTGGTGCTGGGTCTTTTCCTGAATCTAAAAGTGGCATTCTGGGTAATACTGGGTATCCCGGTTAGTTTTGCTGGCGCATTTTGGTTGATGCCCCTGGGGGATGTTACGGTCAATGTGCTGAGCCTGTTTGCATTTATTATGGTTCTCGGGATTGTGGTGGATGATGCCATTGTTATCGGTGAGAGTGTCTATAGCGAGGTCAAGGCGGACTATAAGCAGCAGGCCCTGTCAGGGCAGGATATGGGAGTTTACTCAGCCTCTGTAGACACAGTGGTGCGGGGGGTTCAGCGCGTGGCAACTCCATCGACCATTGGTGTACTGACGACCATGGCGGCGTTTGCACCAATCATATTTATTGGTGGCAGCTTTGCCGGCATTACCAAAGCGATTGGTATTGTGGTTGTTCTCTGTCTGACGTTCTCGCTAATTGAATCCAAACTTATTTTGCCCTCACATCTTGTGGGCCTGAAGTTTGGCGAGAAGCCCTCGGGTCGGCTGGGCTTTGTCACCAGATATCAGCGCGCGGTTTCCAGCGGGCTTGAATATTTTGTCGAGAATGTTTACCAGCCTGTGTTGAAAAAAGCACTGCTGAACCGCTACCTGACTCTTGCCAGTTTTCTGGGGGTGCTGATTATTATTCTGGGCGCTACCAGCAGTGGCATTGCCAAATTTGAGTTCTTTCCCAATGTGCCCGGAGATGATGTGCGGGCTAATATCGTTATGCAGGACGGGGCCTCTCAGGAGAGTCTCGATGAAACCATTGATATTATTGAGAGCTCCATTTACAAGATTGACCAGCAGTATCGGGATGAGAATCCAGATAGCGATGGTCTGGTCCAGCATGTGGGCTTCTTTGTCAGCAATGATGTCAAAGTAGGCTTTAGACTGGTGTTGACCAAAGCTGAGTATCGCTCAGTGAGTGCTGTTGAGATTGCCCGCTTATGGCGTCAGGATGTGGGCCTGTTGCCCAATGTTCGTGAGCAGCGCTACTCCGCTAGTGAGGGGCCCTCTGGGGCCAAGATAAGTCTGTCCCTGTCCGGCTCCAACCCGGATGAACTGACCAAAGCGGGTATGGAACTGCAGCAGTATCTGACTCAGTTTCCCGGTGTCTACGATATTTATAATTCCCAGGGCTCTGGCAGCAAAGAAGTTCTTATTAAATTAAAACCCTACGCCAGTCAGGTGGGTGTGCGCTTAAGGGATGTGGCGATTCAGGTTAGGCAGGCATTTTATGGTGAGGAGGTGCAGAGAATTCAGCGCAATTCAGACACAATTAAGGTGATGGTCAGATACCCGATCGAAGATCGTCGCTCCATTGCAACTCTGGAAAATATGCTTATAAGAACTGCCACTGGCGAGGCTGTCGAAATTGCCCAGGTCGCAGATATTCGATTGGGGCTGGGTCTTACATCTATTGACCGACTCGATCGCAAGCGCACTCTGACCGTTACCGCAGATGTGGAAGAGGACAGAGTTCAAAGTGGCGATGTTGTGGCTGATACGCGGACTAAATTTGTGCCGCAGTTACTGGAAAAATATCCAGGTGTTGAGTTCAGGTTAAGTGGCAGCTCTCAGGAGCAGAGTGAGTACTATCTCAAAATGGGGATTGGCTTCCTGGCTGCGCTATTTATGATTTATGGACTACTGGCTGTGCCGCTGCGCTCTTATATTCAGCCCATAGTGATTATGTCCGTGATTCCCTTTGGTTTTATTGGCGCTGTAATTGGCCATATTCTGTTTGATATGTCGGTTAATATCCTGTCGATATTTGGAATTATTGCTCTGGCTGGTGTAGTGGTAAATGACAGCCTGATCCTGGTTGAGTTTGCCAATCGAGGTAAGGCTGAAGGGCTGACGCCGGAGCAGGCGATTATCAAAGCCGGCAGCAAGAGATTCCGGGCCATTTTACTGACTACATTGACCACCTTTGTGGGTCTGCTACCACTGCTGTTTGAAACCAGCGTGCAGGCGCAGTTTGTTATTCCAATGGCTCTGTCACTGAGCTTTGGTATTCTGTTTGCCTCCACGATCACCCTGCTGCTGATTCCCTGTCTCTATTTGGTGGTGGAACGAAATCACCGCTTTGTCAGTGGCATATTACTGCTTCCTCTGTTGATGGCCGCGAGTTATTTCACTGTCTTTATTGGCATTATGTCCATGGCACTGTTTTTGGCTATTAGTCTGTTACTGGTGATCATTGGTATCGCACTGTTTGTGGCCAAGCTGCTGGGTTACTTGCCTGAGCCCCAGGCCAGCGCCTGACGGAAGCCGTTAACTAAACCCTAACGAAGGTCCCTGCAGGTGCTATAGTTACTGCAGGGTTTTGCTATGTAAGCCCTATTGACCTTCGATTAAATATATCTGTCTAGGATTAGGACAGATAATCACCCAAGGACAGGAATCCTCTCTTGAAAAGGAAGTTTAGGAAATTATTGCCAGTCGCGATTATTGGCGCCGCAGTTGTTATTTCAATCGCAATGAACCTGCTTAAACCCCCACCACTTAAAGCAGAATCACCGGACACAGCGCTGGTGGTCAAAACCCAATTGTTACAGGCGGCAGATGCCAACCTTTCGGTGCAGTCTCAGGGTACAGTATTGCCCCGCACTCGGACATTATTGACGTCTGAAGTATCAGGCACTGTTTTGCATGTGTCACCACAGTTTGTAGTTGGCGGCACTTTTAAGGCTGGGGATCTGCTACTGCAGATTGATCCCACAGATTACAAAGTAGCTTTGCAACGAGCCAACGCCAATCTAATTAGCATGAATGCCCAGTTGACCTTTGAGCGCGCCCGCGCCACCCAGGCGGAAAAAGAATGGGCCATGACAGGCCGCCCAGCTGAGGAAGCTCCATTATTAGCCCTGCGCAAACCCTATTTAGAGGAGGCCCGTGCCAATGTTCTTCAGGCGGAGGCCGAGGTCACTCAGGCTCAGCTCAAGCTTGAGCGAACCGCGATTCGGGTGCCTTATACTGGCATGGTGTCGACCAAGGCTGTGGATATTGGTCAGTATGTTTCTGTGGGCACTAATCTGGGCGAAACCTTTGCCATTGATTTTGCCGAGGTGCGACTGCCCCTGACCAAACGTGATCTATCTATGATGAATAGCTTCTCTCAAGCGGATCGAGAGCATCATCTACAGGTGACATTGCTCGGGTCAGCGCATGGCACCGAAAAGCGCTGGGATGCCAGGCTGGTTCGTTCCGAAGGGGTTATTGATAAGGTCAATCGATCGCTTTATGTGGTTGCTCAGGTAGATGATCCCTATGCCCGCAACAGTGGCGACAGAACCAATGCAAACCCGCTATTGATGGGTACCTTTGTTACAGCCATTATTGATGGGAAGTCTATTGCTAATGTTTTTGCGGTACCCCGCCATGCCCTGCTTGAGGGCAGCAAGATTGCCCTGGTAGATGATGATCAACGATTGCGGCTGAAATCCATCGAGCCTATTTATGCTGATAAGCAATTTTATTATCTGAGTCGTGATATTGACGAAGGGATTGATGACGGTGCTGAGATTATTGTCAGCACTATAGGTGTGCCTATTGAAGGGATGAAAGTGGCCGCGGAAAGAACTAAATTAGCCGCCATTGTTCCTGAAGCGCCTAGAGCCCAGGGAGCACTGTTCGATGGTGAATGATAGTTATGGGCTGATCGGCTGGTTTAGTAGAAACCCGGTTGCAGCGAATTTGCTCATGCTGTTAATTATTGCTGCCGGATTTATTTCCGCCAGCAATATCAGCAAAGAGATGTTCCCTGTGGGTGAACTTGATCAGATTCAAATTACTGCTGTCTATCCCGGTGCAGCGCCGGTTGAGATAGAAAAGGCCGTTATCCTGCCTATGGAGTCCGCCGTGCAGGGGCTTAAGGGGATTAAAAAAATTACCTCCATCGCCAGTCGAGATCTGGCCGTTCTCAATCTTGAAATTGAATCCAATGAAGATATTCAAGAGATGATATCGCTGGTGGAGAATCGCATTGATAGTATTGTGAACTTCCCCGATGACCTGGAAAAACCAACAGTCCAGAAAATGACTATTATTGAAACTCGCTGGGTTATGGGTATTGCAGTGGCTGGAGATATGGATGAGCGCACTCGCAAGCGGCTGGGTCAGGAAATGCGTGATGAATTACTTCTACTAGACGAAATAAAAAATCTTATGCTCTGGGGTGTCGATGATTATGAAATTTCCATCGAGCTAAAAGAGGATCGACTGCGAGAGTTTAATCTCACCCTGGCCGAGGTGGCCAATGTATTGCGCAATTCATCCATTGATCTACCGGCGGGAATGATTCGGGCTGCTCAGGGCAATATTCTGGTACGTACCCAGGGCAAGGCTTACACCGGTGAGGCATTTGCCAATCTGGTGGTACGCAGTCAGCCAGATGGTACCGAACTCTTGCTGGGGGAAATTGCCGGTATCAGGGATGGCTTTGCCGAGACTAACAGCATGGTGCGCTTTGATGGCCAGACTGCTTTTAATCTGGGTATTTTTGCCACCGATGGGCAGGATATTCTCACCATCAGTGATCGCATTAAGCAGTATATTGCCGAGAAGCGTGAGACATTGCCTCAGGGGCTGGTGATTGATGAGTTCTTTGATACCTCATTTCATCTTCGTGGCCGTCTCAACATGATGGTCGAAAATCTTGCGCTGGGTGCAGTGCTGGTGGCAATTGTGCTGGTGCTATTCCTCAATCTGCATGTGGCCGGCTGGGTGATGGCAGGTATTCCTGTCAGCTTTCTGGGGGCATTCTGGCTGATGCCGGTTAACCCCTATCCGGTGACCATTAATGTATTGAGCCTATTCGCCTTTATTATGGTACTGGGTATTGTGGTGGATGACGCCATTGTTATTGGCGAGAGCATTTTTGCCGAGGCCAAAGCAGACTATAAGCAAAAACTTAGTGCGGTTGGTTCTGCGTCGGATAAGGATATTGGCTACAGCGCCTCAGTTGCAACGGTGATTGCCGGGACTAAAAGGGTGGCTACGCCATCCACTATTGGCGTGTTGACCACCATGGCTGCCTTTGCTCCGATTCTATTTGTCGGCGGCGCTGCGGCACCTTTCTTTGAGGCCATCGCGGTGGTGGTGATTCTCTGTCTGCTGTTTTCACTGATTGAATCCAAGCTGATTTTGCCCTCCCATTTGGTGGGCCTGCGCCTTGGGCGTCCAATGACATCGCGCATTGCGTTTTTAGAGCGCTGGCAGCGCAAGATCGCTGGGGGCCTTACTCAATTTATCGATAACCGCTACCAGCCATTTTTGCGGCTGTGTCTCAAACATCGCTATGCCACCTTGGCTAGTTTTATGGCGATTCTTATTATTTCGGTTAATGCGGTCAGTGCCGGTATTGCCCGGTTTGAGTTCTTCCCTAATGTGCCAGGGGATGGGGTGCAGGCGCAGATTATTATGCAGGATGGCACCTCAGTAGAAATTATGCGCGAGACTCTTGGCAGAGTGGAGGCGGCGGCTTATCAGATGGATGCTAATTACCGTGCGGAATATCCTGAGGATAAAGGGTTGTTTGAGCATTTGATTTTTTATACTGAGTCCGATACTCAGGCGATATTTATGATGTCCCTGACCCATCCAGAAGAGCGCAGCATTAGTGCCTTTGAAGTCGAAAAACTCTGGCGTGACGAGGTTGGGCCTCTGCCCAATGTGCGTAAGCAGCGATATTTTGCCGGCACTAACGCCGGTGGCGGCGCCAAGATTAATCTGACCCTGTCTGGCTCTGACCCAGAGCAGTTAACTCAGGCTGGCAAGGAGTTGCAAGCCAAACTCGGCCAATACAATGGTGTGTTTGATATTTATAACAGTCAGGGAGCCGGTGGTCGCGAGGTGCTGATTAGCCTCAAGCCCCATGCCAGCCAGCTGGGTATTACTCTGGGTGATGTGGCGCGGCAAGTGCGTCAGGCATTCTATGGGGAGGAGGTGCAGCGGCTGCAGCGGGGTGCGGATACAGTCAAAGTGATGGTGCGCTATCCCTTGGAAGACCGCCGATCCTTGGCGACCTTGGAGGAAATGTATATCCGCACGGCTAATGGTCGGTCTGTGGCGATTAATGAGGTGGCGGATATTCAGCTGGGTCTGGGGTTGACAGCAATTAACCGGATTGATCGTGCGCGCACAGTCACCATCAGTGCAGATGCGGACGCCAGCAAGGTGCAGAGTGGAGTAGTGATCAGTGATTTAACCGAAAATCATATACCTCAGTTGCTGGCTAAATACCCGGGCCTTAAGTTCGGTCTGGGCGGGGCCAGTGAAGAGGAGCGCAAGCTGATGGAGCGCATGATTATCGGTTTTGCTGCCTCATTGTTTTTGATTTATGGATTATTGGCGGTGCCATTAAAGTCCTATGTTCAGCCTCTGGTGATTATGTCTGTTATTCCCTTTGGTTTTATCGGGGCCGTGATTGGTCATGTGCTGTTTGATGTGGCGATCAGCATGCTGTCGATCTTTGGCCTGATCGCTCTGGCTGGCGTAGTAGTTAACGATAGTTTGATACTGGTGGAGTTTGTCAATCGCGGGCGCAGTGATAATGATTCCATTGATCAGGCGCTGCTGGGAGCGGGTAAAAAGCGTTTTCGGGCGATTTTATTAACTACTATGACCACCTTTGTGGGTTTGTTGCCCATGTTATTTGAAACCAGTACACAGGCCCAGTTTGTGATTCCCATGGCCCTATCCCTGAGCTTTGGTATTGTATTTGCCACAACCATTACTCTGGTACTGGTGCCCTGCTTATACCGGGTAATTTATGATTTGCGTGATTCGAAACGATTTCCCGAGGCTACTGCTCGGGAAGCGCTGAGCTAAACTCTTCCTCAAACTAAAAGCCAAGGGCACAAAACCCGCGTAAAAACCTGCACTGAGAACAGGTTGCGGCTACAATAGCGCCCTATTGTTAAATCATTCATCGGAGTTTGTTTGGTGCTTCGCTTTATCGAATCTTCAAAGTTACCCACCCGCTGGGGCACTTTTGATATCCATGGTTTTGAAGACCCTTTTAAAGGTAAAGAGCATATTGCTATTACCATGGGTGACTGTGCCGCTGATGAGCCACTGTTAATCAGAATTCATTCAGAATGCCTGACTGGCGATGCGCTGGGAAGCATGCGCTGCGATTGCGGTGAGCAATTGCAGGAAGCGATGAAGCGTATCTCCGAACTGGGCCGCGGTGCGATTTTATATCTGCGTCAGGAAGGTCGCGGTATTGGGCTGGTGAATAAAATTCGCGCTTACAATCTTCAGGATCAGGGTGCGGACACGGTTGAGGCAAATGAGCGACTGGGCTTTGGTGCTGATATGCGTGACTATTCTATCTGTGCGCCTATGCTAGAGCACCTTGGTGTCCGACAGGTCAAGCTGATGACTAATAACCCCCGCAAGATCAATGCACTTAAAGATCTGGGTATTAATGTGGTTGAACGGGAAGCTATTCAGGCTGGCAGTAACCCCCACAATATTCAGTATCTTTCCACTAAAGCGGGCAAATTGGGGCACATGTTCAAGAGTGATGACGAATGACTGAAATTGCCAATACAGGTCTGGCCAAGCGCATTATTCCCTGTCTCGATGTGGACAAGGGGCGTGTGGTTAAGGGTGTGCAGTTTGTCGATATACGCGATGCAGGAGATCCTGTTGAGGTGGCCCGTCGCTATAATGAACAGGGCGCCGATGAAATTACCTTTCTCGACATTACCGCCAGTCACGAGGCCAGAGATACTACCTTGCACACTGTTGAGCGTATGGCCGGGGAGGTGTTTATTCCCCTGACTGTGGGCGGTGGCGTGCGGGAGTTGCAGGATATTCGCAATCTGTTGAATGCCGGTGCCGATAAGGTGGCAATCAATTCCGCGGCTATTCACAATCCGGAATTCGTGGCTGAGGCCGCTCAGCGCTTTGGCTCCCAATGTATTGTTGTGGCTATTGATGCCAAGCAGGTGCAGCAGGGCGATGAAGCGCGCTGGGAGATATTTACCCATGGTGGGCGCAAACCCACTGGCATTAATGCCATTGAATGGGCGGAGAAAATGACTGCCTATGGAGCAGGAGAGATTCTACTGACTAGCATGGACCGCGATGGCACCAAAAATGGCTTTGATCTGGAGCTTACCTCAAGGATTAGCGATGCAGTGCATGTGCCGGTAATAGCCTCCGGCGGTGTCGGTGAGCTGCAGCATCTTGTGGATGGGATTATTCATGGCAAGGCTGATGCGGTTCTGGCTGCCAGTATCTTTCACTTTGGTGAACATACAGTGCCAGAGGCCAAGCAGTATATGGCTGATCAGGGTATCAATATTCGCCTTTAGGCCAGGCAAAAAAAACCGCGCTTGCGCGCGGTGATAAGGGTCTCACTAAGCCTTTCTATGGGGTAGAAACTGTTTACATTGGGTTGATTCTCAATAATGGTTTCATCAAGAATCCCAGAGGATTAGTTAATTTGATGGGTGCGTCCAGCGCTGACAGACAAATGCACTCACCATTTTGAGCGCCCATGGGTTGATGGACATCGCCCGGCTGCCTCACTAAAAAATCCCCTTCGTTGTACACGGCACGCTCATCAGAAAAGCTGCCCTTGAGTACCACTGTGTACTCAGTGCCCTGGTGATCATGCTTTGGGGTTTTACCGCCGGCACAGATTCTGTGCAGAGCCACTTCGTAGTCAGATTGCCCGGTCTTAAACCGCGCCACATCAACTGAGCCTGACATGCGTTTCCAGATTGGTCGATGGGCGGGATTGTTTAATAGTCGGTTAACCGAAAACGGAAATCCATTATCGCTCTTTTGATCAATATTCTCAGGGGGCGCCGCCTCAGCTTTCTCTATCTTAGCCATAACGCTGTCAAACAGGCTGTCATCAACGTCAGCAGGCTCGGCCTCTGTCATTAGCTGTGATCCTACCTGATCCAAGCGCAGCAGCTCGGCGCGACACTTCTGGCAAAAGTGTAGATGGGCGGAAACACAGATTGATGCAGCTGTTGGCAGAGTTCCTGCCGAAAACTCCACCAGCATTGCATTGTCTGGATGTTGGGTTAGTTTATTATTCATGGTGTAACTCGTCCTGATATTCTGGGGTCACCAGAATTTGCATCTTCTGCAGCGCTAATCGCACTCTTGATTTAACTGTACCCAAGGGCAGACCAAGCTCGTTGGACGCCTCGGCGTGTGATTTTCCTTCCAGATACACTTTGCGCAGAATCTCGTCCTGCTCTCTGGGCAGTTGAGAGAGGCTGTTTTGCAGTTTGTCCTCACTGCGTTTTTGCCGCAGTAAAGAAATCGGTGTCTCTTCATCTGGCTCGTGCCAGAAGTCTTCATTTTCCAGGGGAAGGTGTTGGGTATTACTCTTGCGGCGCAGCATATCGATCCGACAGTTGCGCGCTACGGTGTAGATCCAGGTTGTTGCTGAGGCCTTCTCCGGTTTGTAACCGGCTGCTTTCTGCCAAACCTTTATCATCACCTCTTGAACTAAATCTTCACTCAACCCTGGAAACCAGCCTTCATGGCGGCTAGCTTGGGCAAAGCTTTTTAATAAAGGCGCAAAATGTTTGAAAAGCTTGGCAAACGCCTGGCGATCGCGGTTCTCACCTACAGCAATAAGCAGCAGACTCCACTGGTCTGATCGCTTTTCTGAGGAGTTCAAAACGGCAACTCTATTTTGCGCCGGTGCGTTTTTGTCTCGCGTATCAATCGTTTTTCTCAACATGCCTACACTGCTTATTGCTACCTTAAACATTGTTACGCCAGTTGTATATTGTTGGATCACTGAAATCTGTCTGTAAATGGCGTTTATTTGTGCCTGCAACACTGTATTATCGAGACTAAAATCAGAAAGGTCAGCTATGTCCAGAAAACTGCCGCCGCTAAATGCCTTACGAACCTTTGAGGCTGCCGCGCAGCTGTCGAGTTTTACTGCTGCCGCAGTGTCCTGGCTGGGGCATTTCTAAGAGCGAGTGATTGAGTCATTTAAGCAGCAGCTGGATCGCGTTGCCTTTGCCCACATGGGCTTTTTACCTCAGAACCTGGGGAAGAGCTTGCCAGATTTCCTGATTCAGCGCTCACCAGAGGGATTAGATCATGTGTACTTTGTCTCTGGTGGTTCAGAGGCAGTGGGGGCAGAGTCTGATCCTTCAGCCTCGATCGACCGGATTTTCTATCTTGATCTCGAACTGGGTTATGATGTTAGCGAAAATCTGCGAATCACTGCTGGTGGCTCAAATATCCTCGACAAATATGTTGATGACATTGATGCCCCCAACGCTAACCGCATGAGTGCAGGTCTGCAATATCCACGACGCACTGCGGCTAA
The DNA here is from genome assembly GCA_018664075.1 of Porticoccaceae bacterium. GTDB lineage: Bacteria > Pseudomonadota > Gammaproteobacteria > Pseudomonadales > Porticoccaceae > HTCC2207. Next base: position 21,015 of record JABJOY010000012.1, read on the forward strand.
CTATGAAGGTGGTTCCTGGTACTTGAGAGCTAACTGCAGCTTCTGAGCAACACAGCTGAGTAGGCTTATAACAATCTAGTAATAAGGTAACAGGATTACATTATGAGTCTGACTCAGCGAATAGTTGTAGCTATGCTAATGGGCCTCCTTATGGGGGCCCTTCTTAATTTCATCTCTAGCGGCAATCTGCTGCCAGTGGCTGTGCAAACCTGGTTGGACCTATATTTGGTTGATGGCCTGTTTGACACTGTTGGACAGATATTTGTGCGCTCATTAAAGCTTCTGGTTGTGCCCCTGGTCTTTGTTTCCCTTATTTGTGGTGTTTCATCACTGGGTAACAATTCGCGCATGGGTGCTGTTGCCACCAGAACTGTGGCTCTGTATATGACCACTACAGCTCTGGCTATTGCTCTGGCGATTATGGTGGCCGTGATTGTTCGCCCCGGTGTCGGCATTGATCTGGCTATGGCAACCGAATTTGTGGCTAAAGAAGCACCACCACTGAAAAATACTATTATTAACATATTCCCCAGCAACCCGGTTCAGTCAATGGCCAATGGCAGCATATTGCAGGTCATTGTGTTCAGCCTGTTGATGGGTTTTGCGATTTCTAAATCTGGTGAAAAAGGGCAGCGAATCAGCGAGTTTTTTAATGATCTTAATGAAATTATTATGACCATGGTCATGATACTGATGAAGCTGGCGCCCTATGGCATATTCTGCCTGTTAGCCAAGCTATTTTCCGATGTCGGTATTGGCATGATTTTGAGTCTGGCCAAGTACTTTTTTACCGTATTGTTTGTGCTGCTACTGCACAGCCTTGGTGTTTATTCTCTCATTTTCAAGTTTTTCACTGGCCTCAGTGTAAGAACCTTTTTAAGCAAAATGCGCTCTGCGCTGGCTCTGGCCTTTAGTACTGCATCGAGCGGTGCAACCATGCCGGTAACCTTGCGCACGGTTGAGCAGCGTCTGGGCGTTAACAATAGTATCGCCTCATTTACTGTACCCCTTGGTGCAACTATTAATATGGATGGCACTGCGATTATGCAGGGCGTCGCCACAGTATTTATTGCTCAGGCCTACAATATCGGCCTGGGGCTGGACGGCTATTTAACGGTGGTATTGACTGCTACTCTGGCCTCTATTGGCACTGCCGCCGTACCTGGTGTGGGTCTGGTGATGCTGGTAATGGTACTCAATCAAGTGGGCCTTCCGGTGGAGGGAATCGGTTTGATTATAGGTGTGGACCGGCTGTTGGATATGACCCGCACTGCGACTAACGTTACCGGTGATGCCATGGTCACGACCGTGGTCGCCAACAGTGAGGGATTGCTTGATCGAGATACCTTTAATGATCCAGAAGCAGGAGTTATCAGAGGTGCCTAAGTTGGTCTATGATTATGTTTTGTTTCAATAGAAAAGCTAAGGGCAAAGCCTAATATGGGTAAGTTTCAGCCAATCGATACCAAGCTTTCAACGCTAGATCCGCAAGCTTATAACCATGAATTGGCGCTGTTATATCAGCGCCATATCGGCGAAAAAACTGCGCGCTTTCAGACCATTCTCAACGCTACAGATTACCCTGAACTTGTTATTGGTTCTGGCGAAACCAAAATGCAATTTCAAGATGATATGGCGTACTCATTTAAGGCCAATCCGTACTTTAGGGAATGGGTGCCGCTGGCTACCAGAGCGGGCTGCTATTTGCAGATCACCAGAGATAGAGAGAAACCGCGCCTGTTTTTGCTGACTGTCGAAGATATCTGGCACACAGCGCCTGAAAGCCTGCCAGCAGGTTTTGAACAGGCCTTTGAGGTTATTGAATATTCAAGTATTGAGGAGGTTAAAAAATTCCTCATCGATGAAGCTACGGCATTTATCAATGAAACCAATGAGCTGGGCGTGGTCGCAGAGCATTGGAACCCGCAGGCTGTTCTCCACCAAATTGATTATCAGCGCCGGGGCAAAACCCTCTACGAGCAGGAGTCTGTGCGCGAGGCCAACCGCCGTGCTGTTCCTGCTCATCGCGCAGCTCAGCAGGCGTTTATGGCCGGTGCCTCCGAAGTGCAGATTGCAGCTGCCTATCTGGCTGCCTGTGATTGTCGCGAGAGTGAAATGCCCTATGGCATTATTGCCGGAGTCAATGAACATGCCGCTGTGCTCCATCACCACAATCTATTTAAGCAGCCTCAGCCACCGCGCAGCTTTTTGATTGATGCCGGGGTTGAGGTCAATGGTTATGCATCTGATATCACCCGCACCTATGCCTATGATCCAGGTTGTGATTTCGCCGCCATGATTGCCTTGATGGATATTAAGCAGCAGGAACTGGTGTCAGCTGGCGGCATAGATGAGAGTCCGGTTGACCTGCATGTGCTGTCGCAACACAAAATCGCCGAGGTATTGGTTGAATTTGGCTTGCTAAAGCTATCACCGGAAGAGGCAGTGGCAAAAGAGATCCTGGGCTCATTTTATCCACATGGTCTGGGTCATCATCTGGGATGTAATGTGCATGACAAAGGCAGTCAGCTTGCCAATGCTCAGGGGGATATTATTCCTCCGCACAAAAAATATCCCAAACTTCGAGCTGCTTCGCCCATGGTGGCCAATCAGATACACACGGTCGAGCCAGGGCTGTATTTTATTCCCGCGTTTTTGGACAGACTCAAAGCAGGAGAACATGCTGGAGTAATCAATTGGTCCCTGATTGACGAGTTTTTGCCCTATGGTGGTATTCGCATTGAGGACAATATCATTGTCCATCAGGACGGTAGTCTGGAAAATCTAACCAGACAGGCCTTTGCTCAGTCTGAGGTTAATTAGAGTTTAGGTTCCCCAGCGTCCAGCAGCTTGCCCCTTAGTTTAAACGCTGTAATCAGTGGCCTGGGCCAGACAACTTTATGATCCTTGTATCAATGTTCTCAGTTCAATTGTTTCATCCGCCAGGGTTTGCCTATCGACTGCTTTGCCCTGCAAGATAAGTTTTTTGGTCAGCATAAAATCTTTGGGCCGGTTGATACAGTCGGCCGCTAATACTCTGTTGTCTTGCAAATAAAACAGGCTAAAGCTGCGACTTCTGTTATTCCCTCTGATAACAACGTCTGTGTAGCCCTGATTGATGCCGGCAATTTGCAGTTTGACATCATATTGATCGGACCAGAACCAGGGTAGCTCGGCATAGGGTTTTTCGATACCGCAGATGCTGGCGGCAGCCGCTTTGGCCTGTTCTGTGGCATTGGGAACAGACTCGAGGCGCAGGTTGGTTTTAAGGATCGAATTGGGGTGATTGGTACAGTCGCCGGCGGCCACAATATCCTGGTGGCTGGTCTGGGCAAATTCATTAACCAGTATTCCATTGTCTACCTCAAGTCCTGCGGCCGAGGCCAACTCCGTATTGGCAATAACACCAATGCCGATAATAACCATATCCCCACTGACTGTCTGGCCATCGGCGCAGACAACCCCTGAGACAGATCCCTCACCTGTCAGAGCGGAGGCCAGGGTATTTAGTTTTATGGTAACGCCCTGTTCCTGATGCAGACGCAGATAAAAATCCGAGGTTGTTTCTGAGGCCACTCTCTGCAGCAGGCGCGATTCAGTTTCCAGCACAGTGACCGCAACGCCCAGTTTAGTGAGTGAAGCGGCAGTTTCCAGGCCGATATAACCCCCGCCAATAATCACAGCCGTCTTTGCGGTCGTCGCCGATTGCTGGATCGCTTTAACATCATCCATGGTGCGCAGGTAATGAACGCCCTGAAGGTCGGCGCCGGGAATTGGCAATGGTCGGGCTCTGGCGCCGGTGCATAACGCCAGCTTGGTAAAGCCGATAGTCTCGCCATTATTCAGCTCGACTGTTTTATCTACTGTATCTATGGCGGTAACCACCAGACCCAGTTTAAAGTTCACATTGAGTTTTTCGTAAACTGCCGGCGCGCGCAGAGCCAGCTTGTCGTCGCTGCTGTCACCGGCCAGATAGGCTTTGGAGAGAGGAGGGCGCTGGTAGGGCATATAGGGTTCTTCACTGATCACAGTGATATCTCCGTCCCAACCAGATTGTCTCAGGCTGATCATTAATTGCACGGCGGCATGGCTGCCACCAACAATAACGGCGGATGCTGGGTTACTCATAGAAACCTTCTTGTATTTTTGTTTTGCCCGGATTGTAGTTGCAATAATTCACTGAGGAAACTCTGTTAAACAAATAATCATCATCTGATGTCCCTGACTCAGCTCAAATAGATTAAAATAACAATCATCAATCACAGGTTTTTCAGCGATATTTTCATGCAGGAATATTCTCAACGACCCAGTGCCAGACTGGGCATTGGTATCGACTTTGGTACCAGTAACAGCGCAGCTGCAATTTATGATGGCCAAGAGCTGCTGCTGGTGAAGCTGGCCGAGCCCCAGAGCATTATGCCCTCAGCCAATTATATTGATCGACAGTATGTCTCGGCGATTGGGCAGAAGGCGATCAGTGACTATATCAGTGGTAACAGAGGTCGAAAGGTTGAGCTGAGCGCAGAGTTGCTGGGTGAGGCACGCAGCGGCACTGGGGGTGGCGAGAGTGCCATGGGCGGCCCCGGAGAGTCTGATACAAATAAGGTCTATGGCCAAGCCTTTAATGATGGCAGCCTGCCTGGCCGTCTGTTTCGCGGCACCAAGAGACTGCTGGGCAATACCTTAATTGATCGCATTGCAATCTTTGAGCGATCGTTTCGCCTGGTGGCCCTGATCACTCCTATTTTGGTGGGTATTCGCCAGGCCCTGGAGGCGGCCACAGGCAGAGGGGTTGACCATGCCTGTATTGGCCATCCGGTCAATTTTGAAGGCTCTGGTAGTGAGCGCAATAATATTGCTCTGGAGCGGCTGGGAGAATCCTATGGCCATGCGGGTATTACCCAGCAGTCATTCTGCCCGGAGCCCACAGCGGCGACTTTGAGTTATCTGCACAATTTCCCCCACAGCAATAATGAGTTGGTGCTGACGGTAGACTTTGGTGGCGGCACATTGGACTTCAGTGTGTTGCGCCGCAGCGGATCAACCTTTGAGGTCGAGGCCACCCATGGTATTGCCCTCGGTGGGGACAGGATTGATCAGACGATTTTTCGCCAACTGGTGTTTCCGTTGCTGGGCAAGGGTGAGCGCTGGACCCGGGTGGTGGACGGGGCAGAGGTGGATACCCTGTTTCCATTTGGTGAATATGAAGAGCTGCTTATCAATTGGCCAATCAGTTATATGCTCAACCAAAATAAATACACTGCGCCAGTGATGCAGCGCATGGCCCAATCCGATGCTGCCGCAGATAAATTCAAACGGCTCTATGATTTGATTCAGCAGAATTACAGTTATCAAATTTTTGAGGCCATTAAGGCATTTAAGGCTGAGTTGTCGGTGCAGGAGTCCGCGGTGCTGGATATTCCGGAGATAGATATTCAGGTCGAGGTGGAGCGCTGGGATTTTGAGGCGATGATTTCGCCGTTGCTATTTGAATTTGAGCAGGCCATTTCGCGGATTCTTGATAAGGCCGGTTATCAGGCCGGAGATATAGATCTGGTACTGCGCACTGGCGGTTCTTCATTAATTCCCGCAGTTAAGGATATTCTCGACAATCAGTTTGCCGGCAAAGTGGTGGAGCATGATCCTTTTACCAGTGTCGCTGCAGGACTGGCCATAGCTGATTATTATCAGTATGCCGAAGCTGAATTAAGTTAATCCCCCCTAATTAGCCCCGCTAAAACGACCTGAATTTTTGTGGTCAATTAACTTACTTGCATGTAACAAGCAAGATTATTAAGATGTCGCTCGTGAAGACCAAATTTTTGCTGCCAGTGGTAAAGCTGGCGGCGGTTTTAATGACCGGAGCTACTATGAACAAGTCCTCAGCCAAATTAGATAACGCATCTGCACCAGACACAGATCCTCAGGAGAATGCTCCACCGCTGCGCTTTGTCACGGCGGCCAGTCTCTTCGACGGCCACGATGCCTCAATCAATATTATGCGCCGTATTCTTCAGGGCGCTGGCGTCGAGGTGATTCATCTGGCCCACAATCGCTCGGTGGCGGAGGTGGTGGAAACTGCATTGCAGGAAGATGTTCAGGGTATTGCCATCAGTTCCTATCAGGGCGGCCATGTTGAGTACTTTAAATATGCTATTGATCTGCTTAAAGAAGCTGGGGCTGAGCATATTCGTGTATTTGGCGGTGGTGGTGGGGTGATTGTCCCCGCTGAAATTGCCGAGCTTCAGGAATATGGTGTGGAACGCATTTATTCGCCCCATGACGGCCAAAATATCGGCCTGGTTGGCATGATCGACGACATGATTGAGCGCTGTTCTCTCAACTCTGGTTCGCCGATAACCACTGAGTCCAAAGATCTTAATATTGCCGATGGCGGTCTGCGTAATCTGGCGGCTCTTATCACTGCTATCGAGCGCAATGAGCTTGATGATCAGCAGCTAAAGAGTTTGCGGGAGCAGGCGCAGTTTTTATCAAATACCGTTCCTGTGTTGGGAATTACCGGCACAGGTGGTGCAGGTAAGTCCTCATTGACCGATGAATTAATTCGCCGTTTCCGTCAGGACAGCGCAGACCAGTTAAAGATTGCAGTGCTGGCGATTGACCCGACCAGACGCAAGACCGGCGGCGCCCTGTTGGGTGACCGCATTCGCATGAATGCAATTTATTCTCCGAATATTTATATGCGCTCTATTGGCACCAGAGGAGCGGCAGGTGAGGTGCCTGAGTCCCTCACAGATATTGTCAGTGCAATGCGCCTGGGCGGCTTTGATCTGGTAGTGGTTGAAACCCCTGGTATTGGTCAGGGTGATGCCGGCATTGTGCCCTATGTTGATGTGCCAATTTATGTGATGACCCCAGAGTTTGGTGCCCAGAGCCAGCTGGAAAAAATTGATATGCTGGATTACGCCGAGCTGGCGATTATTAACAAGTTTGATCGCAAAGGCAGCGAAGATGCTTACCGGGATGTGTGCAAGCAGATGCAGCGCAACCGCGAGGCCTGGACTCAGATGCCCGATACTATGCCGGTGTTCGGCACCATTGCATCTCGGTTTAATGATGATGGTGTTACCGCAGCCTATCAGGAGTTGGTCACATTGCTACAGGCCAGAGGTTTGGGTCAATTTGAGCGGCATCTGTCCCCTGTAACGATTCGCACGTCCTCGGAAAAATCTGTGGTCGTGCCGGCAGATCGCCAGCGCTATCTGGCAGAAATTGCCGCCGGGGTCCGCGACTACCACCGTCAAGTGGCAGTGCAGGCTAATCTGGCGCGGGAAGTGCAGCAGTTGTCTGGTGCCAAGGCTATGCTCAGTGATTCAGGTGCCGATGCGCCTGCTGAGATTGATCAGCTGATTACATTGCGGGAAAAGAGTATGGATATCAGGGCCTCTGAGTTATTGGAGAATTGGCCTGCTATGGTTGAGGCCTATTCTGGTGATGAAAAAGTTGATGTGCTGCCCAATGGCAAGCAGATCATCACCAAGCTTAATAGTCTGTCCCTGTCGGGTAATAAAATTTCACGGGTGTCTCTGCCGCGCATGAAGGACCATGGGGATTTATTAAAGTGGTTGATGCTGGAAAATCTGCCAGGTGAGTTTCCCTATACGGCCGGGGTGTTTCCCTTTAAGCGTGAAGGTGAAGATCCGGCGCGCATGTTTGCCGGTGAGGGCGATGCCTTTAAAACCAATCGACGCTTTAAGGCGCTGTCGGAGTATAGCGACGCAAAGAGACTATCCACGGCATTTGATTCAGTAACCCTCTATGGCTGGGATCCAGATGAGCGTCCGGATATTTACGGCAAGGTCGGTAATGCGGGTGTGTCCATCTGTACGCTGGATGATATGAAGGCGCTCTACGATGGCTTTGACCTCTGCGACCCTATGACGTCGGTATCCATGACCATCAATGGTCCGGCGCCAACGATTCTGGCGATGTTTTTAAATACTGCGATAGACCAGCAGGTCGATCAGTTTGCCGCGGAGCATAAGCGCCAGCCCGACCAGGCAGAGTACGATGAGTTGCGTGCCAATGCTTTGATGCGGGTGCGCGGCACGGTGCAGGCGGATATTCTCAAAGAAGACCAGGGTCAGAATACCTGTATTTTCTCCACAGAATTCAGCCTGCGTATGATGGGTGATATGCAGCAGTACTTTATTGATAAGGCCATTCGCAATTTCTATTCTGTCTCTATCTCTGGTTACCATATTGCCGAGGCTGGGGCCAACCCGATCTCCCAGCTTGCCTTTACGCTGTCCAATGGCTTTACCTTTGTTGAGGCCTATTTGGCCAGAGGCATGAATATTGATGACTTCGCTCCCAACCTGTCGTTCTTCTTCTCCAATGGTATGGATCCAGAGTACACAGTTATGGGCCGGGTCGCGCGGCGTATCTGGGCCACTTCCATGCGTGACCGCTATGGTGCCAATGCCCGCAGTCAAAAACTGAAATATCATATCCAGACCTCTGGCCGTTCTCTGCACGCCCAGGAAATGAACTTTAATGATATTCGCACTACTCTGCAGGCCTTGATCGCAATCTACGATAACTGCAATAGCCTGCACACTAATGCCTATGATGAAGCCATTACCACGCCCACCGAGGAGTCGGTGCGCAGGGCTCTGGCCATTCAGCTGATTATCAATCAGGAATGGGGTCTGGCGAAAAATGAAAACCCCAGTCAGGGCGCATTTATTATTGATGAACTCACTGATCTGGTGGAAGAGGCTGTGCTGCAGGAATTTGAGAAAATTTCTGATCGTGGTGGTGTGCTGGGTGCTATGGAGACAGGTTATCAGCGCGGCAGAATTCAGGAGGAGTCGATGTTTTATGAGCATAAGAAGCATGATGGCTCGCTGCCGATTGTAGGGGTGAATACCTTCCTCAGTGAGGCTGAAGAGACTGAGGTGGAAATTGAGTTGGCTCGATCTACCGACGATGAAAAGAAAAGCCAGATTGTGCGCCTGAGAGAGTTTCACAGTCAGCATGCAGATTCCTCTGAGGCTATGCTCAAGAGGCTTCAGGATGCAGTACGTCAGGGTGATAATGGCTTTGAGGTACTTATGGAGGCGGTTCGCTGTTGTTCATTGGGACAGATAACCAATGCACTGTTTGATGTAGGTGGTCAGTACCGCCGCAATATGTAAGCATTGTCTGTTACTGCGGAACCCACAGGACTTAATATTATGGCCAAAGCTCTTCGCCTCACTCAGATTGAGCGCAAGGAAATCTCCGATGCAAAAATGCTCGAGGTTGCCATTGATCTGATCGTTGAACATGGTGCCGAGCAGACCACATTAAAAGATGTGGGTGAAAAAGCGGGATATTCCCGCGGTCTGGCCGGGTACAGATTTGGCAATAAGGCAGGCCTGTTTGATTTTGTGCTGCGTTCCGTGGGTGATGAATGGCTCGCTGAGTTAACTGCAGTGACCAGAGGCAAATGTGGCTATGATGCCATCGCTGCGGCACTGGATGCCCACAGCAAGTTTTGTGAAGAGGCGCCGCGCCATGTGGAGGCTTTCTACCGATTGTGGTTTGAATCTCTCACACCAGAGTCCCGCTTAAAGCCGGTGATTGCAGGGATTCACGATCGCAGGCGCGCCGATGTTATTAGCTGGATAGAGCAGGGTATTGCCGCAAATGTGGTCCCGCCCTCGGCATCTGCTCAGCTGATTGCTGATCAGTTTAGTGCCTCAGTTATTGGTATTGTCTATCACTGGATCAGTGATCCCCATAATCTCAACGAGATTCGCACATTGCACGATGGGCTAAAGCAGGTTATGCATGTAATGCTGTCTGAGACTCAATAGTTTGAGTTATTTAAAATAAAGGCGACCAAACAGCATTATCTTGCGACCTAAGTGCCCAATGTTGCACTACCCCTATTGTATTGCCGGCTGAGTCAAATTAGTCTTATCGGCTAGAGATAAATATTATAAATTCAATTTATTAGGGGGTACGCATGGCAGGTTCAACTTCGGGTAGTTCAAGCGCAACAGTGGCAGAGGGTCAGGAACAGGGAACACAGACATTCGCGTTTATCGCAATGACTTGCCTGTTTTTCTTCTGGGGCTTTATTACTGTTCTTAACGATATTCTTATTCCTTTCCTGAAAGAGTCTTTTGACCTTAACTACACCCAAGCGATGCTGGTGCAGTTCTGCTTCTTCGGGGCTTATTTTGTGGTATCTCCATTTGCCGGAAAGCTGATTGACAAGGTTGGTTATCAGCAGGGTATTGTGCTCGGTCTGCTAACAACTGCTGCGGGTTGTCTGTTGTTTTATCCCTCTGCAGAAGTTCATGTTTATGCTCTTTTCCTGTTTGCCTTTTTTGTTCTAGCGAGCGGCATTACTATCTTGCAGGTTGCCGCCAACCCTTATGTTGCAGCATTGGGGCCTGAGAAGACCGCTGCCAGCCGGTTGAATCTGGCTCAGGCTGCTAACTCTTTTGGTACTACTGTAGGTCCTATTGTGGGTTCGGCTCTTATTCTGGGTGCAGTTGCGGCTGATGCCTCTGCCGTACAGATGCCCTACGTTATGATTGGTGCTCTGCTGGTTGCTGCAGCGGCAGTATTCAGATTTATCCGCCTGCCGATTCTGGCCCATGTTGAGACTAAGGAAGATGATTCCGGTGATTCAGTGTGGAACCACCGCCCGCTGGTACTGGGCGCACTGGCTATCTTCCTCTATGTGGGTGGCGAAGTTTCTATTGGTAGCTTCCTGGTTAACTATTTCTCCGAGAGCTCTATCGCTGGTTTAAGCTCAGCAGAAGCTGGTGAAATGGTCGCTTACTACTGGGGTGCAGCCATGATTGGTCGTCTGGTGGGTGCCGCGCTTATGAACTACATCGCAGCGACCAAGTACCTGGCCATCAATGCGTTAATCGCGATCGTTATGATTATCGTCAGCATGAACAGCACTGGTGACGTTGCCATGTGGTCGATTTTGGCCGTGGGCTTCTTCAACTCTATTATGTTCCCAACTATCTTTACCATGGCGGTTAAAGGTCTGGGTTCGATGACCAGTAAAGGTTCTGGCCTGGTTTGTCAGGCGATTGTTGGTGGTGCACTAATACCGTTGGTGCAGGGTGTTGCTGCTGACAGCATCGGTATTCAGTTGAGCTTTATCGTCCCAATGCTGTGCTACATCTATATCGGTTGGTATGCGCTACGTGGTGCAGACCAAAGCTAGGATAACTCACTGCATTTGTCGGCAGGCCCGGTAATCTCTCCGGGCCTGCCCATTTTTCTCCGCTCCTGTCTTCGTATTCGAATTTCTATCTGTTCACGTAAACCGATGTCGCTATCAGTGTTGATGAAACGCTGCGAACGCTGTACTGTCTATTAGCTAGAGGTTTCCAGCTTATCAGCACCGTTTAACAACAACGCTTTCTAACATCCACTGGTTGCCAACATAAAGATGTCACAGACATCGCAATAATAAAAAGGGGGAGTTGGGCAGTGGAGGCTAATCAGTCAGTATCTATTCAAACCGAAGACCAGGGCTTTTATAAGGGCTTTAATATCACTGTGGCAGCCTTTCCCAAGGTGCTTATTATTGCGCTGATTGGCTGGGTTGGGTTATCGCCAGAGCGCGCTGGCGAGCAATTGTTGGCTCTGCAGCTATGGTCAACCTCTTCCTTTGGTGGCTGGTATATGTATGTCACCGCATTCTTTACCCTGGCCTGCCTGTTTTTGGCGCTGTGGCCGCGCACCGGCAAGGTGGTGTTGGGTGTCGCCGGTGAAAAACCAGAATTCTCTATGTTTACCTGGCTCTCTATGATGTTTGGTGCAGGTATTGGAGTTGGCATGCTGACCTATTCCACAGCCGAACCTATTTTTCACTTTGCCAGTAATCCCGACACTATTCAGGGCCTTAGCGCTGGTATGGATGCCGACAATGTGCGCAATGCCTACAAATGGGCGCTGCTCCATTACGGGTTAACTCCCTGGGCCTGCTACGGTGTGGTGGGTATGTCTCTGGGCTATCTCTGCTACAGCCGAGGTTTGCCGCTGACCATTCGCACCGGCTTGCAGCCGCTATTTGGCAGCTCCATGTCTGGCGCTCTGGGTCATCTGGTGGATATTGCTGCCATTCTGGCGACCTTGATTGGCCTGGGGGTGACCATTGGTTACGGTGTATCCCAGTTTGCCTCTGGTATGTTTAATATCAGCGGTATGCAGTGGATTGTCGATGGCGCGGGCAAGCCCACTTTGGCGGCCCAGATAACGGGCCTGGTGATTATTGTCGGCGCCTCTTGCCTATCTGCGCTATCTGGTTTGCAGCGGGGTATTAAATGGCTATCCAATATCAATATGGGTCTGTCGATGTTTCTGGTGCTGTTTTTTATCCTGTTTGGCGCCACGGCCTTTGCGATTAAATCATTTGGCTACGCCATCTGGGACTATCTGATTGCTCTGCCATCCATGTCTACCACAGTGTGGAATGATCCGGATACCGAGGTAGGGGCTGCACTGCAGAGCTGGCAGGGTGCCTGGAATATTTTCTACTGGGCCTGGTGGATTGCTTTTGCGCCCTTTGTGGGTCTGTTTTTAGCTCGGGTATCCCGTGGCCGCACAGTGCGTGAGTATGTGCTGGGCGCTATGATTATCCCTTCATTAATCTGTCTGACCTGGTTTAGCTTTGTGGGCGCTACTGCCATTGATCTTGAGCTCAGCGGTGTGGCACAGGGGGCTATTGTGGGTGCGGATATCTCTGCCCAGTTATTTGAAACCATTAATCTAATGCTGTCGCCAGAGTTGGCTATTGCCCTGTCTGTGGTGGTGGTGACTTTATTGCTGACTTTTCTGGTGACCTCGGCAGATTCCGGTATTTTGATTATTAATACTCTGGCCTCTGGTGGCAGCCAGACTCAGAAGCAGGCGGCCCATGTGATTATCTGGGGAGTGATCTTTGCTCTGCTGGTGGGAGTATTGTTGGCCGCTGGGGGTATGGATGCTCTGCGCTCGGCGATGATTATTGGTGCGCTGCCATTCTCTCTGGTGATGGCACTGATGACTATCTCGATGATTAAGGCGCTGCTGTCCCATAGGGGCTAGCTTTTCAGGCTCTTTTTAGAGACAAAAAAACCGGATTGGGCTTAGCGACAATCCGGTTTTTTTTAGCCTAAAGAGTTTTCGGCTCTTTATCTGTTGGCGGTCCTTTAAGCGTTTTCGACAATACGCTTCATATCAGTCATATAACCGCGAAGCTCGTGGCCAATGATTTCTACATCATGGTCGCGAATCGCGTCATTTACTTCAATCAGTCGAATATTGTCTACTGCGTTAGAGCTGTCGGTTAAACCGCCGCCGAGATCTTCCAGAGTCAGGCTGTTGGCGTGATCTTGCAGCAGTGGCACTGCGGCATGGGTAAACAGATAGTTGCCGTATTCTGCTGTGTCAGAGATTACCACATTCATCTCGTAGAGCTTGTTGCGAGCAATACAGTTGGCGATTAGTGGCGTCTCGTGCAGTGACTCGTAGTAGGCTGATTCTTCGATAATGCCAGAGGAAACCATAGTTTCAAAGGCCAGTTCAACACCGGCTTTGATCATAGCGACCAGATAGATACCTTTGTCATAGAACTCTTGCTCTGTGATTTCGGTGTCGCAATCTGGTGCCTGCTCAAATGTACTCTCGGCAGTCGCAGCGCGCCACTTCAGAAGGTTGGCGTCATCATTGCCCCAGTCAACCATCATGGTTCTAGAGAATTCACCTTCAATGATATCGTCCATATGTTTTTCAAACAGCGGACGTAAAGTCACTTTGAGTTCTTCGGACATATCAAAGGCTCTGATTTTGGCCGGGTTGCTCAGGCGATCCATCATATTGGTGATGCCGCCGTGTTTGAGCCCTTCAGTGACCACTTCCCAGCCATACTGAATAAGCTTGCGCGCATAGCCCGCATCAACACCCAGGTTCAGCAGCTGCTGATGACCCAGCACCGCGCCAGTTTGCAACATGCCGCAGAGGATAGTCTGCTCACCCATCAGATCAGATTTAACTTCGGCAATAAAGGAAGACTCCAGAACACCAGCTCTGTCACCACCTGTGGCGGAGGCATAGGCTTTAGCGATGGCCAGGCCATTACCATTGGGATCATTTTCTGGATGCACGGCGATCAACGTGGGAACACCAAAGCCGCGCTTATACTCTTCACGCACCTCTGTGCCCGGGCATTTGGGTGCAACCATAACCACAGTCAGGTCAGGTCGAATCTGCATGCCTTCTTCAACAATATTGAAGCCGTGGGAATAGGCCAGAGTAGCGCCTTGCTTCATCAGCGGCATAACTGCTGTTACTGCCGCGGTGTGCTGCTTGTCCGGGGTCAGGTTAAGTACCAGATCCGCCGCTGGAACCAGTTCTTCTGCAGTTCCAACCGTAAAGCCATTCTCTGAAGCCCAGAGGAAAGACTGGCGTTTCTCGGTAATGGCCTGCTCGCGCAGGGCATAGGAGATATTCAGGCCGGAGTCACGCATATTTAGGCCCTGATTCAGACCCTGTGCGCCACAGCCAATAATAACGATATTCCAGTCTTTGATAAGATTGCAGCCATCGGTGAATTCGTCGCGATCCATAAAGCGGCATTTACCGAGCTGGGTGAGCTTGTCGCGCAAGCTGAGGGTATTAAAGTAATTAGCCATTGTTATCTCCGGCCACCTGCTAAAGGTGGGTTGCTTTGATTGGTTTGGACGGCATTGTACGCTTTTATTATCATTGCTTAAAACGATATATGCGCATTATCATGTTGCAGTTTTTGCAATAGTATCCTGATATGGCTATGGTGCAGTTATGGATATTCGATCGTTAGAGCTATTTAAACATTTGGCCAGCAGTCTGCACTTTGGTCGCACTGCTGCCGCCTGTCACATTAGCCCCTCAACGTTAAGCCGGTCCATTCAGCGTCTTGAAGACCAGCTCGGTAGTCAATTATTGATTCGCGATAATCGCTCGGTACTCTTAACGGCCGAGGGCAAAAAGTTGCTGACCTATGCCGATCAGCAGATTGAGAACTTTGCCTCCCTCAAGCAGTCCTTGAATCAGTCGCAGACTGAGCTTTCCGGGTCTGTAAAACTCTACTGTTCGGTGACCGCCTCCTATTCCTATCTGCCGCCACTGTTGGAAAAGTTCCGCCTCGCCCATCCCAATATCGATATTAATCTAGATACGGGGGATGCCGCTGAGGGCATTGAGCAGATCAAAAGCCAAAAGGTAGATCTGGCGATTGCGGCGCGGCCTGACGACTTGCCCTCAAGCATTCATTTCCAGACGATTGCCACTGTGCCATTGGCCATTACCGCCCCAGCTATTAATTGCGCTGTGCAAAAGGCGCTGCAGGCAGACGAGATTGACTGGGCCAACATGCCGATTATCTTGCCCGAGCATGGTGTTGCCAGAAAGCGTTTTGAGCAATGGTTCAGGCTTAGATATGGGGGCCGCCCCAATGTCTATGCCCAGGTTTCCGGGCAGGAGGCTCTGGTGAGTATGGTGGCTCTGGGCTGTGGTATTGGGCTTTCACCTATTGTGGTAGTGGATAATAGTCCGGTCAAAGATCGGGTTGAAATATTGCCTGATACCAGCATTCCTCCCTTTGATCTTGGGCTCTGTTGTTTTAAGAAAAAGCTGGATGATCCTATAGTGGCAGAGTTTATGGCGATGGCTACCCAGCCATAGGCGCTTGTATCGCGGTGTCAGCTGTTTGTATACTAAAGCGAATAAGACAATAAATAACAATATAACAAGGGGAACTAAGATGAAAAATTTGATTATTGGTATTTTGGCAACACTAGTCTTGGCTGGCTGTTCGACAGATAAAGGCACAGATGTGCCCCAGGCTACAGTAGAAGAGCAAGAGGTCCTGTTCAGTGTTGTCGGGCAGACTTTTTATAATGAATTTATTCCTTGCACCGGTGGCGATGATTACAGCCGAGAGGCCGCTGAGGAGATGGTGGCCGAATGGCGCGCTGCCGGATTACCTGGGGATATTCTTGGTGCTTGGGGCTATGAGCCGGCGAGTGAAAACAATCAGTTCCCCAATGGTTGGTGGGAATTGCAGTGGACCACGAAAGAAGCTGCAGACGCAGGGTGGCAGCAATGGGCCGCCAGTGAAGCTGCTCAAGCCTGGTCGACTAAATATCAATCTGTAATGACCTGCGATGAAGCTAATAGAGTGTCCTGGGACTTCCATTTTGCCCGCGACCCCTACGGCTTTGGCGAGCTGGGTGAGTCAGGTGAGTTTTTTGCCGCCTATGCGCCATGCAACCTCAATGAAGGCAAGACCATGGCAGATGTCGACGGGGCAGTTGCCCAGTACAATGGCTGGCTCGATGGCCTGGATGCCTCAACAGTAGACTTTTATGCCTATGGTATTTATGCCAGCAATGCCGGCTCGGATGATTCCGTGGATCTATTTTTCGGAAACTTCCACTCAACTCCGGAAGCTATGCAGGCGGGCAATGAAGCTTGGATGGCCACGGGCGGTGATGCGAAGGCAGCCCTTGAGTCAGCTATGACCTGTAATAATCCAGAGCTGCACAATGCCAAGCTGTTATATGACCCCTCAAATCCTGACTTTTCCTAAGTCAATTTTGACGGTTAATTAAATCAGGGCTGCGCAGGCAGCCCTTTTTTATACCCACAGCGTAAACAGATATCAGGCAATCCCAGGCTTTGTATCGGATATAGTCTGTTATCATCTATGAGATTTAAATAGCAGGGCTAAACCTATCGACGATTTAATATTAAGCTGGCTCACCAACAATAAGCAGCATGCATGGATGAGTATTCCGCTGCTGGCATTTCTTGAGGCATGCCCGGGCATTGGTTTGCTGGTATCCGGGGTTATTTTGCTGAGTGTTTCTACTCTTCTCTATACCGAGCAGCTGGTCAGCCTTGCCCAGATAATTCCTCTCGCCTTTGCCGGTGC
Source organism: Porticoccaceae bacterium (assembly GCA_018664075.1). Lineage (GTDB taxonomy): Bacteria > Pseudomonadota > Gammaproteobacteria > Pseudomonadales > Porticoccaceae > HTCC2207. The sequence continues at coordinate 37,954 of JABJOY010000012.1, forward strand.
CTGTCTTTCAGACCATATGGGCTTTTATCTCGGGCGCTGGTTTGGTCCTAAAATCCATCACACTGAGTTTGCGCAAAAACGGGCGAATGAATTCCAGCGCGCTGAGGCTTTTATACTAAAGCACGGCGCATTGGCAGTTGTCTTTGGCCGACTGATTCCTGCGGTGAGAAGTCTGGTGCCTATGATGGTGGGCGTCAGTGGAACCCGGTCCCTAAGATTCTCTTTGAGCGATACTCTGGCCTGCGCCATTTGGTCGGCTGCTCTTGGTTTGCTGGTGATTGGTCTGGATAAACTAATCCCTCAATAAACCACTCTCGTATTCAGCGATTCCCTTATACGGAGTTCATGGGTGCTATAAAAAGGGCCGCGCTGAGGGTTTAAATAAGGTCTCCAATGCACTATTTGAGAAGGCTACTCAAGGTAATGTCACAGCTATGATTTACTACTTAAATGTCAGGGATCGCGAAAACTGGGGTGAAAACCAGCCTGAGCCTTTGAGAGAGATACCACCTATGCAGATTGTTGTCGACTCTAGGGCTGTAACTTAGCCACTCAAATCAGGGCTAGATCGAGGAGAGAAGTTCTTGAGACTTATAAAAAAGGGCTACCAGTAAAATAAAATATCACTATAAATCAATGGTTTATATTTAATGAACTATCCTGAGATCGAAACTACCTTTGATTGAGGAGTTGAACAGGCGTAGTCACTGTAGTTTTGTATCAGTCCAGTCCATATTGAAACCCACAGTATGGGAGTTAGCCGTGATAGAAAAATTCATTTTTTGTGAGTGGGCACCCCGAGTTGCAGTAATGGTGATAATTTTCTCATTGACCCCTCTACCTTGAAGGTTGATATACAGGCTCGGCGAAGAGACATCTTCATTGACAGCAAAACGACCTAGTATCATTAACTGATTAGCAGGCACAGTGGAATTATGATCGAGATGGACAAGTGAGAGCAGAAGCCCCTGCAGTGGCGTCGCCACATTTAGATCGTCTCGCAGCTGCACTCTCTCGTATATCTGCTTCTTGATCGCATTAGTATGCTGATCAAATTCTTCTACCGACCAGCGACCATCGCCATCGTCATCAACACCTACAAATGCAGACACTGGTACAGATAATACCAAAAATGCACCGCCATTATTAAAGTTAAGACTGCCTTTTTGCTCTCCCATTAAATGCCCATGAGCTGCAGTTGCAAGCACTAGGAATAGCGAACTCGTTAAACAGTTAAGACGATAACTAGAGCCTCCAAAAACAATCAAAGGGCACCTTTCACACAGCGCTGTAGATAGGGAAATCCATCCGTTGCATAGTAATGATAGATTCCATCTGGAAACTCTGGTGTTACTCCTGTGCGGCCATTGCATTCATCTAGATCAGAACCACTACCTTCTACGTATTCATAATCTTGGGTGAAGGTTCCCATGGCATAAACTGAGATATCAGGTCTATTGGCGTCTGGCGAGGCTTTGAGCTGATAACTACTCTCTACAGTGACAATCTCAGAATTTGCGTCCATCGCATCCTGATAGCCATACCTCGCATAGATTGGAAAACCATCTGCAGCCCAAGCGACTAAAGTCATTGCAGCTCCTTTGTTAAGTCTATCGACAAAACCCTCTGGGATACCATGATAATGGTACTGCCCTGTGGGCTGCACGTGAGCATGGTTTAAATCATCACCAAAATTAAATGAGGTTTGTCCCAGCGCTTCAATGCTCCAAGTGCCCTGAGTTGGAGATGCCAACCAACAGCTAGTACCCGAGTCATTGCAGCTACCTGCAGTCCCCGCGTCGATTTTGACGCCGTTGAGAACATAGCCTAGCACGCCGCTAGGACCTCCTAGCTGGGTAGAATTGTCAGTCTTACTGGGTTCAATAGGGAAAAATTCGGAAATTGACTGTTGTGAAATAGTATTGGGATTGTTTATATTTGGAAATGTGCCCACATCGTGATCAGGTATCCCATTGGCCGTTAGAATCCGACTATTACCATCACAGATCCAATCTGAAGTACTCATTGCATTAACTGATGGCGAATTATTAAAAGAGGCATAGCTATACATACATTCTGCACCAGCAGTGGAAACCCCATCTGTAGAAACTCCAGTGGGCATCTCGGACACAGTTGCGGGTGATGTTACTGAAGCGCCACCCCCGCCACAGGCACTCAGAATTGAAACTGTTACCAATACAGCGAAGGAGTTAAGGTGAACCATGGTAGATGCCTTATGTACTTGAATTAACCGTCACTTAACGACTTCGATTACATTTCGTTGACATGCCTCATGGGTTTAGCGGCGAAAAATATAACTTCTTTCTCACATAAAGGGCACGTCGGAGACACAACGCTATCTCGTATGTTAAACCCGTCCTAACCATACTCAAGTAACCCATCCAGTCAAATTAGGGCTAGATCGAGGTGATTCCTAAGACTTTAAATGGACGTGCCTCATTACCTTCAAATGGAGGAAAGCAATTAGACGCCGCTGGACTTCACCAAAAATCAATCCCTCGGACGATAGCGCCCGAGATTCTTTTCTGAATTTTAGGAAATTATCAATAAGATACATTTACCTTGATTGACAGTTCCTTAGTGAATGCTCTAAGTTAGTCAATAAGATGAAGAAGCAGAGCGAAATGTGAACAATGACTCTCAAACTAAAACAGCTGATAGGTGCATTTAAAATGACTCGTAAAATTTCCGTTGTGATCGCTCTTTTGAGTACGTTAATAGCGGGCTGTGCCGCTGAATCAGTCTATTATTCAGACAAGCTTACTCAGCTAGATAAAAATTGGTTAGTCACTCCAGATGAAGCCTATCAATGGTCTAAGGTGAAGGATGCCAATCTCCCAACACTCACAGGTTCTAAAGAGTGGCGTAATTATATGGAATTTCTTCAGTCTAATCTTAACGAGTTGGGCGTTGTCGATGGTTTTCGAAATTCGTGGGAGTTCGAGCGTTGGTATACCTCGAATGATTCAGTTAATTGGTCTCTGCATTCTAATGGAGATGAAGTTAGGGTAGCTCACTACGGTGCTTATTCTGGTTCTACTGATTCAGCGGGCATAACCGCAGAAATGATTTATTACGATCATAATGATCCACCAGAATCTATTGAGGGAAAGATTGTTGTAATCCCCACTAAACCCCATCCCAGAGAGCCTTACCCTGAAGACTATTTGATTAATTACACTTTCAACGATTTCGAACACGCTACTAATTCAGATACATTTCCGAATCCTTTTCAATTTGTCGATCCCTCAAAGAGTTTTACTTTTGACATATGGTGGCAGTTAGCTCAGCGATTAGATCGCATAGCTAAAGAGGGAAAGGCAGCAGGTACAGTCATTGTTTATGATATGGCCTATGAACGAACAAAAGGGCTTTATACATTTCCTGTCCCTGAGCTTTACAATTCACCAACACTTATTTTATCTAGAGAAGATGGCGCCAAAGTAATTGCTGATGCAAAAAAGGGCAAGTTGGCGACCTTAAGACTAGAGGCCGCAGTAGAAACTACTGAAGCATATCAATACATAGCGTATTTACCGGGCAAGAACTATGAAACATCTGCTGACGAACAGATTTTACTTGTCAATCACACCGATGGACCATCCATTACGCAAGACAATGGCGCGCTGGGTCTTCTCGCCATAATCAAATATTTTTCTAATATTCCTCAAGAGTCTCGACCTAGAACACTCGTAGTATTTTTGGATTGCAGGCATTATATTCCAGGTATGGAAGGTGCTCACAGTGAGCCTGATTGGTTGAAACGTTATCCCGAAGCAAAAGATAAGATTGTTGGCATTATTCAGGCTGAACATTTAGGTGAAATGGATTATCGAGAGGTTGATGGGAGGGTTGAGCCAACAGGGTATGCTGAGCAGTCATATCTTTGGACTCGGAACAATGACGTTTTAGTTGATGCTGCAATCGCAGCTGTTAATAAATATGGTTGGTCACGGGCACAAGTGTCAGTTCCCGAAAGACCGGGTAAACGCGGCAGGCTTCAACAAGTATGGTGGGGCGTTGGCGCTCTAGGGCAGGCAGACACTGGTTATTACAACTGTGAAGTCTGGCATTGCCTAGATTTACCTGGTTTTGGATTAGGTGGGTTTCTGGGTCATTACTGGACAACGGATAGTGGGATAGATAGATGGGATAAGGACCTCTTTGTAAGTCAAGCCGCTACGATGACTGAGTTAACAGGAGTCTTGATGACTTCTGATATTAAAAATATTCAGTCAAAAGGCTCAGAAGATTCGTTCCTTAATAGCACACGTCGTGAGAAACAGTTCGGGGATGATAAGTAATTTTCAGAACTAATTGAACTGGCTTTTATCTAGATGTAGCCGACAAGGTAATCGAGGGGCATTTGGAACTCCCTAAAGCAATCAGTGAGGGCGAGTATGTTAAATCAGAGCAAGACAGCGTAAATCGTGGAGCCTTCAAAGGCTGGTTTGCAAGAGAGTTCTTAGTGGGACTGTAGAAGCTTCACGATAATATAAAAAGGGACTTTATGGACACATTAACGCGCGCGTAGATCGAGGCAGATACCATCCAGTCAAATCAGGGCTAGATCGAGGATACTGCTCTTAATTAGCTTTAAAATACACAAAACTCCAAAAAACACATTAAAATCAATGACTTAAGAGTAATATTGTTAGTAAAAACAAAGACTTAGAGATAAATAACATTAGGCTCTAAGCTGTACAACCTTTTCTTGAGGTATTCCGTAGGCGTAGTCACTATACTTTTGCATCAGTCGACGTCTTTTATCTATAAGCTGACCTTTTTGATACGTGGCAGATGATTTGTCTTTAATCTTATGAGCCAGTGCCATTTCTCCTGTTAGCCAATCAGTGTCAGTCTTCTCTGTCGTCCAAGTTTTGAAGCATCCCCTGAAGCCATGAACGGTTATTAATTGGCCATGTATATCTTTCCATTCTTTGATCTTATTCATTCGTTTTAACACCGAAGACATTCCTGCTTGTGACAGGCTCTTACCATTTGATCTATTTGGAAAAACAAATTCACTCA
>JABJOY010000065.1 GCA_018664075.1 Porticoccaceae bacterium
ATCAACTCAATATGCTGTTCCTGACGTTGATCTTCCTGCTGAATGGCCTGCCATAACTCGGCATCAAACTTTGCAATTGTCTGGTCTTTATCGAACATGATTTAGGGGTTTCCTGAAGGTTGGAACGGATTATAAATTCAGCACGAAAGTATAGCGGAATTGCGCTGCCGCTAACAGTGAAAAAACAACTATCTACCCCCTCCTGGTACTCTTCTCGAATAGGGCCATAGCCTCTATATGAATGGTATGGGGAAACATATCCATAACCCCCACTGCCTTTAGGCTGTAGCCAGCTTCGGCGAGTGCTCCAGAGTCCCGAACCATGGTCGAAGGATGACAGGAAATATAAATCAAACTCTGGGCACCGGACTTGGCCACCCAGGGCATTACACCGGCTGCCCCGTTGCGGGGCGGATCCAAAACAATCAGATCTATATTTTCAAGTGGTCGATTAGCCTCACCAATATTGGCCAGCCCCACACCACGGCTGAGGTCAGCCACAGTAAATTCCACATTGTCGATATTGTTGTCAGCGGCATTGCTAATAGCCCCCTTGACCAGATCGGGCAGCCCCTCAATACCCACTACCTGCTTAAAGCGCCGCGTGAGAGGCAGGGATAAATTTCCTGTGCCACAGTAGAGATCAACTGCAGTATCGCCGCCCTCAGGCACCAGGTTGAGCATTTGATCTATCATCTCGCGATTGATCTGACCATTGACCTGAATAAATTGCCCCGGCTCAAATTTGAGATTGATATCCTCTGCAACGGCAAAACCAAGACTGTCAGTACCAGTATCAAGACGCGTAAATCTGGCCTGCTTGCCAGCCTTCCACCACAGCTGCACTGGACCTTCAGCCGCCCGCTCCAGAGATTCGCGCATGGCTGGAATCTCTTCATCAGCGGGGAAGCGACTCGCCTCGACAGCAATTGCAATGCTGTTATCTGCAGAGATTAATTCCACTTCGAATACACGGATATCAGCAGGTAGGCAGGCCAGCCAGGCTGGCAACAGTTCAACCGCTTGAGGCAGTGGTGCCGCCAGTACGGGGCACTGGGTAATAGGCTCTATTCTGCGGCTGCCAGCATTGCGGAAGCCAATCAAATAGCGGCCATCTTTAGCCCGCTGCACTGCCAATCGCGCTCTGCGTCGATAGCCCCAGGGGGGCGCACTCAGGGGTGGCAAGATAATGTCCGCCACCAACCCTCCCCGCTCTAGGCTGGCAATCAGTTGCTGCTGCTTGAATTCCAGCTGAGTGCCATGTTGCAGATGCTGCAAACTACAACCACCACAGCGGAAAAAATGCTTACAGCCGGGTTCCACCCGATGTGAGGCTGACTCAATAACTTTGGTGACACGGCCTTCATCATAGTTGCGCTTGCGGTTCACATAGCGAAACTCAACTGTCTCACCTGGCAGGGCTCCCTCAATAAAACAGGCCTTGCCATCAATGCGCCCCACACCGCGGCCATCATGACTGAGATCAACAATTTCGCAGCTATAAATTTGTTTTTCGCTCATGCAATTACCTGATTGTTCAGTTTTGTCCCAATGGGCCGCGATATTAGCAGATCGCCCAGTGCAACCCGAGATATGAATCACAGGTTGAAGGAAATTTACATCCTCCCCGGAAGGCAGGATAATCAAATTTAGATCTGCATATGGAGAGACAGACCAATGAGCTTAAAAAATACTACTGAGCAATGGGGCTGGCTGAGCAAACTGTTTCACTGGACCACAGCCCTGGTGATTTTTATTCAGATTCCACTGGGTTTTTACGCAGACAGTCTAAAGCTGTCACCCTTCAAGCTTGATATTTTTGTGTGGCATAAATCCCTGGGGATGCTGGTGCTATTGCTGGTGATAGTGCGCCTGCTTTGGCGCATCAAGAACACCATACCCGCAGCCATCCCTGGCACTGCTCTAGAGCAGTTACTCGCCAAACTGGCCCAGGGTGCCATGTATATTTTAATGCTGGCACTGCCTCTATCCGGTTGGCTGGTATCATCTGCGGCTAACTTTCCGGTTAAACTGTTTTGGTTAATCCCCCTGCCCGCGATTAGCGGCCCGGATGAGGCATTAAAATCTTTGGCCTCAGAGGTTCATGAAATCTGCGTGTTCGTACTAATTATTATTTTGGTCACTCATATTGGCGCTGCCCTTTGGCATCATCTGCGACTGCGGGACAATGCACTAAAGCGAATGTGGTTTTAACCTGTGGATATTATTCAGACGGGGCAAAATCGATTATTAGCTCTATTGGCCAAGCTATCTATCGCACTGGCAGCGGCCCTGCTGTGGCAACCATTGCTGGCCGCTGACTGGCAGTCGGAATCAGAAAACAGCCAGCTTAATTTTGCCGCCAGCTTTCAAAACCTGCCTATCGATGGCCGCTTTAACCAGTTTTCGGTCAAATACACAACAGATCAGGCAGCACTGCCTGTAAATCTGCAGGTTATGGTATCCGTCGCCAGTGCCGATATGGGCAATATGGAATTCAACGATGAGATTCAAGCCCTCGACTGGTTTAATGTGGCAGACCACAGCACCGCCATATTTACCAGCCAGCAGTTTGAAATTGTCTCGCAAAACAAGGCTGATGCTGACTATATTGCCCACGGCAAACTGCAACTTAAAGGCATTGAGCAAGCTGTGGCTGTGCCTTTTAGCTGGCGCCAGATTAATCATAATCAGGTTGCCATGAACGGTGAGCTACGTTTGAATCGCAGCGACTTTGGTATTGGTCAGGGAGAATGGGCCACAGGCGAGCAAATTGGCTTGGCTGTGCGGGTCTGGTTTAATGTGCGGATGCTAAGTAGCAATGATTAGACCAATACTCTTGACACTCGCCCTGATTAGCTGCACCAACAATATTGAAGACACTTCTCAACCGGCAATGCCTGCGGACTTCCCAACTGATCAATACAACACAGCGGGCGCCGACAACTTCTATCGAGTAGATGCGCAAAAATCACAAATACAGGTCATGGTTCGCCGAGGTGGTCTAATGGCAAAACTGGGGCATGACCATATTGTCTCCAGCAATCAATTGCAGGGTTTTATCAAGCTGGACAGCACTGCAGGCCTCTGTAAAGCAGCATTTTTTGTGCCTCTGGGTCTTATGGAAGTGGATAACCAGCTGTTGCGCGATCAGGCCCAGATGGACACCAATCCCTCGGCTACGGATATTGCCGGCACCAAAGGTAATATGCTGAAAAGCATTGAAGCGAAGCTGTTTCCCTTTGCCCAGATCCGCAGCAGCGACTGTTCTAACCTGCTTTCCGGAGACAGGGTTGCGGTGGAATTAGAGCTACATGGGGTGACCCAACAGCGCCAGCTAAGCTTAGACTGGCAGCAGGTCAATTCAAAGACTCTGGCAGCAAATGGCAGCTTTTCAATACTGCAATCAGACTTTGGAATAGCCGCATTTTCAATTATGAACGGTTTGATCAGGGTCGAAGACAGGCTGGATATCAGCTTCCAGCTAACCGCAACCCTGGACTGAGAGGCCAAACATCAGGCTACCAGGCGATAGGCTTATTGTTCCAGTCAAGAAACGATAGCTGCCCATCCATTTCAAGCCCATCCATGATTGTAACCAACTGTTCAGCTACAAAGGCTGGAGCAAAAAGCTGCTCTTTAGGCACAGAGGCCTGGAAAGGCTTTGACAGATCTGTATCTGTGGTTCCAGGATGAAAAGCCATAATTTTGACATTCTTGGCCCGGCGCCCGTATTCAATCGAGAAGGATTTGAGCATGCTGTTGAGAGCGGCTTTTGAAGCGCGATAAGCGTACCAGCCGCCGAGACGGTTATCCCCTGTACTACCCACTCTGGCACTAAACACAGCGATACGGCATTGCAGCTTGCCTGCAATCACCTTTTGCAAAAGCTTTAGCCAGGTTGCGGGCACAACCACATTGGCATGGAAAATCTCCTGCATTGCTGCACCGTCGATATCTTCCATGCGCTTTTCTGGCCAGATATGATCCGTGTGCAACAATCCGTGACAGATCGCAACCCGGCACAGGCGGCCTTTGTAATCATCCAGCTGAGCAACAACCTCAGCCATCGCCTGCTCCGTATAATCTTCAATCTCTATCCAGATAAGCCGACTATTGGATATCCATTGTGCCGACAGGTCTTCCGTCTGCGGATTGCGGCTCACGGCAATCACGTTGTCAATTTTTGGATCTGTCAAAAACTTGGCAACCACTGCCTGACCCAAACCGCCACTGGCACCCAGAACCAGAGCATTCCTACTGGTATTACTCATAATGGACTCCGGCCAATAGCGCAACTTTCGCAGCGGGACTGACCAGTGACCAGCCGGGAAATACTGTAGCGATAGCGAGCAAAAAACAGGTAGCCAATATCGGCCAACTGCTTGACTACTGGCCAGCGCAAAACAGCAACCCATTTACGTTTGCCCACCAGAGCCCATGCTTGATAGGTCACATCCAGACCAAATAGCATGTTGCCGTCGGCAGACTGCCCATGGAGTCTGCGGTCAGCCTGCTGCTGGTCTATATGGGGAAATCGTTCAATAAAATCCTTGGCATAGATATTTTCAAACGCGATCTTGCCCTGCAGGTCCAGCCGATGCAGATGCTGCATTTCGGCAACACAGAGCGGGCAGCCCCCATCGTAAAAAATAGTCAGATCTTTTGTCATTTATAATTCCATCACCATCATAGCTACAAGGATCAGATGCGCGGCGCAGACTATAGCAGTAAGTTGAATGCGCATCTTCCAATAATTTTTATCTGCCTGTGCCTGCAAAAAGCGCTCAAGGTAGAGCAGCGCAAGATAACCGGCCAGTAATAGACAGACCGCAAACACTGTGAGCAAAGGGGCTACGTAAATCAGCAGCAAACTAGCCCAGACTGCCAGTGCGAGCAGGTTGCTGGCAACCACCCCCGCCCGCGCCATCGTATTGTCATCCGTAAGTCTGGCCCTGCTCCATAGGGTGCCAGTTAAAAAGCTTAAAATAACCGCACTGTAACTGATAAATACATAGGGCCCGTAGAAACCGAAAACCGATACCCCCTGCAAACCATTGCCAAAAACAAAGCCATTAACCATAACAGCTAGGGGCAATAAAAAAGGGATCAGCCCCAGATAGCCAAGAATCGTTGTCAGTCTAGTCATTTATTTGTCTTATCCTAATCCAATTGAATTGCTTTATAAACCAGTATATTGCCCTACAGCCTACGCCGCAGGCGGATTTTTGGATGTACTGAGGCAATATTACTGTAAGTCCAAAACCTGGTTGTCCGCGTAATTGTTGTTGCTCTCATCTCTGGATTTAACTCTTATGGGTCAGGTCGGTCTCTTTTGGTTTACTAATGATCTGCGCATTGATAACAATGCCGCTCTAAATCGTGCCGCCCGGGAAGTTGACAAACTTATCTGTTTTGCCTCTGTACCGCCAGCAGGTAATGCTCTGGCAATAAATCAGCCCGGACAGCTGTCTGCCAACCGCATGCAGTTTCTGCTGGAGAGTCTCGAAGACCTCAATCACAGCCTTGGCGCCTACGATCAACATCTCATTGTCAGCAACGACTCCAGTATTAATGCCATAGCGCAGCTGATCACTCAGCATAATATCAGCCAAGTCTATGGCACAGGTATTACAGGGGTATACGAGAGCAGACAATGGCAGATTATGACCAAGCGCTACCCCATGATTGGCTTCCATCAAGTTGGTGACAATCGTATTTTTGATCCTGCCAGCCTGCCATTCCAGACCGAGAATCTGCCGGACAGCTTCAGTAAATTTCGTCGCATCGTCGAAAACCTTGAGATCAAGCCGACAGTGCCCAAGCCAAATTTCTTACCACCAAGCCCAGCCCAGCCTCAGCCATGGCCCGCACAATTGCAGCAGTTTCAGCGAAGTACAACAGCGCTCTTCGCAGGCGGCGAGACAGCTGCCTCGGCACATTTGCATAATTACTTCCGCAGCGGCCTTGCCAGCACCTACAAACAAACCCGCAACGGACTGGATGGCATGGACTACTCCACCAAATTCAGCCCATGGCTGGCCAATGGATGCCTGTCACCAGGGCAGATAATCGGTGATTTACGCCAGTATGAACAGCAGGTTGAAAGCAATGATTCCACCTACTGGATTTACTTCGAACTACTGTGGCGAGAGTATTTTCAATACTACGCAGACAAACATACTGCCAGACTTTTTGCTTTTTCCGGTATCAGCAAGCGCCGTCCCACCACCAGCTTTTACCCCCAGAGATTTAAAAAATGGTGTGCTGGCAGCACACCCTATCCCATTGTTAATGCCTGCATGAAACAACTTAACAGTACCGGTTATATGTCCAACCGTGGTCGCCAACTGGTTGCCAGCTGCCTGGTTCATGAGCTGGGTCTGGACTGGCGCTATGGGGCCGCCTATATGGAGCAACAGCTGATTGACTACGATATGGCCAGCAACTGGGGAAACTGGCAATATCTGGCCGGGGTTGGGGCCGACCCGCGCGGGCACCGGCAGTTTAATCTGGCCAAACAGACCCAGACCTATGACCCTGACGGGCTGTTTATCGAACGCTGGCAAGGCAACAATGCAGATTCAACACTGGACTACACAGACGCCGCTGACTGGCCTGTTGCCAGTCAATGAGTGCAGATAAATGACCATGAAAAATACCCAGATATTAAGACTGATCCTTGGCGACCAACTCAATCCACAACATTCCTGGTACCGCCAGCCCAACAATGATGTTGTCTACCTGATCGCCGAACTGCACCAGGAGGCAAACTATGTAAAACACCATGTGCAAAAACTATGTGGCTTTTTTGCCGCCATGAAAAGTTTTGCCGAGCAACTTATCTCTGCTGGGCACAGGGTTGAATATCTAACATTGGACGACACAGAAAAATATAAGGATCTCGAAGATCTAATCGCTTCCCTCTGCTCAGAACACCATATCCAACAGTTTGAATACCAGCAGCCGGACGAATATAGACTGGCGCAACAGCTACAGAACCTTGAGCTCACCAATGATTGCCAGACTGTCTGCTGTGACTCAGAGCACTTTATTTTACCCTATGAGGAAATCGAAAAAAGCATCAATCCCGGCAAGCACAACCGTATGGAAACCTTTTATCGCAAGATGCGCAAGCGCTTTAATATTCTCATGGAAGCCGATCAACCAAGGGGAGATCGGTGGAATTTTGACGGCGAAAATCGGCAAAAACTTAAAGCAGCTGATCTGCAACAGATACCGGAACCACTGCTTTTCACCAATGATGTCAGGGAATTTTTGCAGCGTTTAGAGCGGCATAATATTAGCAGTATAGGTACGGAAAATGAGACATTGCTGTGGCCGATTAACCACCAACAATCCAGTCAGTTGCTGCATTTTTTCTGTCAGCACTGCCTGCCCAACTTTGGCCGCTTTCAGGATGCCATGACCCGCCATGGCGACAATCGCTGGAGCCTCTACCACTCCAGAATATCCTTTGCTTTAAACAGCAAAATACTTCACCCCATGGAAGTGATAGAAACAGCCATGGAGTATTTTGAAAATAGCGACGATATAGATCTTGCTCAAATTGAAGGTTTTATTCGTCAGATTTTGGGTTGGCGTGAATATATTAGAGCGGTGTACTGGGCGAATATGCCGGACTATGGCCAGTTAAACCAGCTATCTGCAGATCGAAAATTACCGGACTATTTTTGGACCGGCGATACCAAGATGTCCTGTGTAAAACAGGCTGTCGATCAATCACTGGATTATGCCTACGCCCATCATATACAGCGGCTTATGGTCACGGGCAACTTCGCCATGCTGGCTGGAATTAACCCCGACGAAATGGACCAATGGTATTTGGGAATTTATATTGACGCCATCGAATGGGTAGAAATGCCCAATACCAGAGGCATGAGTCAGTTTGCCGACGGCGGTTTAATTGCCACCAAACCCTATGCTGCCAGTGGCAGCTATATCAACAAGATGAGTGATTACTGTGGCGACTGCCAATACAGTGTAAAAGAGCGCTTTACCGAAAACGCCTGTCCCTTTAACAGCCTGTATTGGCATTTTATGCATCGCCATGCCGACAGGTTTTCCCGCAACCCAAGAACAGCAATGGCGTATCGCACATGGGACAAAATGGACGCCCAAGTGAAACAACAACTATTGCAGCGCGGGGAATTGTATCTGCAGAATATTGAAAATCTGTAAATTCAGCATCAGCAATGCCGCCGCTGGGTTTTAAGGCCTACTTGCCTCTATCAGCGCATCAATAATGGTATTGTAATTTTTATAAAACTCGTCGGAAGTACCGTCTTCAAACGTTGCCGGGGTTTTAACATCGCCAACACCATCTTCATTGCCCTGCAATGTAATGATGCCAACAGAGTCTAAAAAAGCCGCCAGAGAAATTCGAAAATCAATTGAGCCCAACCAGTTAATATATTTCAAAGCGCCCCATTCCTGCTTTGATCCACCGGTGGGATGGTATTTAGTAATGCGGGTGAATACCACATCATTGCTGCGATCGACAAAAATATACTGGCCAAATTTTCCACTGGCATTAAAGATAATGGCCCGCTCATCATGATTGGAAATCCACCAGTGCAATGAATAACCTCGATTTTGATTAATGGTCGTACTGTTGAGACTGTCCCAGACTTTGGTGAAGGTCTCGTCGACATAATCCGATGAAATAATCTGCTCACCATTCCAGTTACCATTGCGTGCAAACAGCAAGCCAAATCGCGAGTACTGTCTGACTGTACTGTCAATGCAGCAATAGGTTAAGGGCGTTCCTTCACTGTCCTGCCATAAAACAACATCAGTGAGGCCAATTTTATTCAGTATGCGATCAGCCAATAATTTATCTGCAGCCACGCCAGTGACCTGGAATAAAATATCTGCCAACAACATGGAATTTACATTGTTATATTCAAAAATCTGACCAGCCTTTTGTTCTACTCCAACCTCTTTGGCATAGGCCAAATGATCACTGGAGAAAAACATTTCTTCATGTTCATGGCTTGGCATCTCCAAACCACTGGTCATATTGAGAATCTGCCGAATTGTGATATCGCGCCGTGCATCCTTAAAATAATCCAGATAATTGGATACAGGATCGTCAAGGCTTTCGATTTCACCGCGGTCTATAGACACACCTATCAGTGCAGCATAAAAACTTTTTGCCATGGACCAGGATGTGCCGTGACTGTTTTCATCATAGCCCTCAGCGTAACGCTCACCTACTAATAAGCCGTTCTTGAAAAAGGCCACACCCTGAGTCGCAGAATCTTCAAACGACAAATCAAACAGGTGATCAATTTTTTTCTGATCTAAATTGACAGCCTCTGCAGTGGCCTGCTGCCAATCTTCAGCTGGGTAATATTTGATTTTTGCGACACCATCTGTCGCCCCAGCGACATCCGCTGGCACTAATCCCGTGGCAAGCCCCGCAGACAGCGCGATAGAAATCACTCCCAACTTTAAATTTTTCATTTTTTATTTAAATCCTGATGTTTTTATATTGTGTAACTGATTACTCATGACGGGTTTACGCATTATGTTTCATTTGGACTTCAATACCAGAATAAAACTTGAAGATTAAATTAATCCACCTGTGCATGGAATGCGACTATTTAATACCTAAAAGCAAATAGGCAGTGCAAACAATAGCAACAATGGGTTTGCACTTCGAAGAAAAAAGGTCTAAGTTAGGTTTTCCAGATTCGACTAACCAGTTAGTGTCTGGAGCAGCTGTACAGGAGTGTCGCATGTTGATCTTCCGAATAGCAGGCTGACACAATAAAAATAAAGTTACATTAGTAGGGGTTATACATGACTAACAATTTAGCGTCCGGCGATTATGTCGGCATGTCCTTCTGGTTAATATCCATGGCACTTGTTGCTGCCACAGCTTTCTTCTTCCTTGAGCGCGACCGTGTTGCGGGCAAGTGGAAGACATCTCTGACAGTATCCGGTCTGGTTACACTTATAGCGGCGGTTCATTACTTCTATATGCGTGACGTGTGGGTTGCAACCGGCACTTCTCCAACCGAATTCCGTTACATTGACTGGCTGTTAACAGTGCCACTGTTGATGGTGGAGTTCTATTTGATTATGTCTGCTGTAGGTAAAGTACCAGGCCGCGTGTTCTGGAACCTATTGGGCGGTACCACCGTAATGCTGATCTTCGGCTATATGGGTGAGGTCGGCTCTATGGGTGTTATGCCAGCATTCGTGCTGTCAATGGCGGCTTGGTTCTATGTAATTTGGTACATCATGAAAGGTGAAGCAAGTCAGGTAAATGCTAGCTTGGCTAATCCTAATGTCCAAAAAGCATACAAGACCATGACATTCCTTGTGACTGTGGGTTGGGCTATCTATCCTCTCGGGTACTTCATGGGTTACCTGATGGGCGGTCCAGTAGACGCCGGCACCATGAACCTGATCTACAACTTAGCTGATTTCTGGAACAAGATCGGCTTTGGTATCGTGATCTGGTCTGCCGCAGTAGCTGATTCGGAATAAGCTACTTTGCTAGAAAGACTGAAAGAGCCAGCAATGCTGGCTCTTTCTCTCTAACAAAACAAAAATAATTAAAAATAATAAAGTGACTGGTCAACAGTTACTCCTGAGAAGGGTACTGCTAATGTCCCCAACGAAGACAGCTCAAAT